>JANWZE010000031.1 GCA_025054955.1 Blastocatellia bacterium
CCACCTTCGTATGCGATGTGCCGAGTCTTGGGAAACGGATGAGCGGTATCAAGCTGCCCGGTCCTTGGATTCTGACCCAACCGATACCGCTGGCGGAGCTGGTTGAAGCCTTCTTCACCCAATTGGTTTCGCAACAGATCGCCGATGGTTTTGACTTCCCACCCGCCACCCCAACCGATGTTGAGCAAGAACGCGCCATCAGGTAGGTTGTTGATTGTTGCATCTAACTCTGCGTAGAACTCCCGGATTGCGCTATGCTCTCGATCGGCATAGAACATCGGGTACTCGTTGTAAAACTGCTGCTCAGCGGCGATGATGGACCGGGCGTAGGCATTGCACGTCTGTGCCAACTGCCGAATGGCTTGCTCCTTTGCGCCGCGAAAGCGCAGTTCAAGCTCGGCTACTTCAGAAAAGAGAAAATCATCTACGCCAATCTCTAACCGTAGTGGTGTCTCTGGCGTCAGCCACTCGGCGAAGATTTTGTACTCACCATCTTGCTCGCGTTTTTCCACGAGCCGATGGCCACGCAATGTGTAGGTCCATACTAACCCGACAGCCAACTGTTCGATACTCACGGGCTGCGTGTCGCTGACGTGTACTGCGCGCATGAGGTCGTGGTTGGGGTCGCGCCCGAACACAGCGCGTTCGACAGGCTGCCCGAGCCACTCGCGGTTCCGTCCAAGTCGCTCCAGCCGCTGCTGGAAGTTGCGCCATTCGCGTTGGTCGCTCAACCGGTCTTCGCGCACGTTAAGGATGCGATAGAGCGTTTGCTGAAATCTTCGTGCCTCATCCTGGCTCACGTTAAGCGTTTCTGCAAGCACCACGCGGTGTGTGTCGGGCGCGTCGAAAGCGCGACGGCGCTGGATCTCATTGACCAGGTCACGCGACCGCACACAAAGAGTCACATATCGTGCAGCGAATTCTTGATGGGGAGCGTGGTCAGTCATTAACTGCCACAGCACTGCTGTCCGAATCGCGCCCTTGATTGACGTGCCCGGCAGATAAGGCTGAGCGTGCACGTTCTTCATTGCTTCGCGGACAGCGACCTCGTCGGGGTCTTGCGGGCACGGCAAACTGTAGGCGGCAACATCGGCTGGCGGAATCCGTTGGGTGGAGAGCCACGTCGCCCATAGAAAATTGCGATTGCTCATCGCCGTCGCCAACTGACTGGCATTTACGCCGCGCGCGAGCACCTTATCAAGATCAATCAAGTGCCATCGCCTGCCTTCATAGACGCCCTCGAATTTGCTAAATTGCGTCCCGGTTCCGACGTGGACAGGACAGAGACAGGTCAACGTGTAAGTTCTCGTCGCCATTTCGTTCACCTCATTGATTGCAGGACCCGCTTGTAGCGCAAGTTGGCAACTTGCGCTACGGCAAGCCCACTGGAAACGCATAGCCGTAGCGCCACACATCATGTGGGCAGACATCCGGTTTGACGTTCACCAATCGTCCAGCGTGCGGTTGAGGGTTACCCATCAACACTGAGCCTTCGGCAAACATCCAGACCATCTTGCGCCGCAGGTTGCTCGCCTCCGGCGATGTTACCCAGCCGCGTCGAGGCATTAGCTCGTAGGCAGCCTCTTCTCTCGTCAGCGCCCCTGCCTGTGCGGCATCTTTGGGGCACACTGGCGAAAGCGTGACAAAGCGGTTGGGATTACTGACTTCAGGCAACGGCTCATCGCTTGGTCCACCCAGATTGAACAATCCACGCCCAGCATTGCGTTCGCCGCCTAATCCTGAATCGCCCAGCAGTCGCAAGACAGCTTCAAATTTGCGCTTCAACTCGTCGCCATGATCGCGATTGAATTCCACAGCGAACCACAACCCTGCCCTTTCAGCGAACATCACCTCGCCAAAATGCCAGATTTGTGACGCTGAAGTGATGCGGTCGAGCGTCACGCGCGGGAGGACATCAGTTTTCCATAATACAATGTCGCCCGTAGCATCATCCGTCCAATCCTTAAGCTGCTCTTTCTCATCCTCGGTGACCCACGCTACTTCGCCGTTGATGCAGTGCTCTTTGGTAAAAGTGATCTCTCCCCCTCCAACAATTGCTGTAAACAATTGCTCAGAGACGAACCGCACCCGCTTGAAGGCTTTGTAGTCGTCATCACTGACATTCACTGTGGACAACCGCGCTAGTGGCTTTGGGAAGAACCGCACAGCACCTGCAAATGGAAATGCTGAGCTGAGGAAGAATGGGAGGCTGTCACTATCGGTGAACCAATCCAGCACATCACGGCGCAACGCATCCACGCCATAGAGTTGCCGCCACGCCGAGCAAATGGCGCTGAAGAGCGTATCGGCTGGGAGGTGAATGCGCGTCACTTCCAGCCCGACGCCGCGCTCACCAATGTGCAATGGCGACCGAAAAGTCAGCCGGTAGGTCGAAAAAGCGGGCATTACTGTGTCCCTCCGACCGCTTGTTGGATTGATTGGGCGTAGCGGCTGGGCTGCAATTCGCCAATCTTTCTGTTTTGATCGAGCATCAAAACAGTCCCTGTACCCTGGTAGTAGTCATGAGATTTGAACGTTACAGTCACATTGGTGAAAGCAATTTTCCCCGCCCCACGTGAGCCGTAACCGCCCACGTAGTCATCTTCAAGCAGCTCCATCGCCTTGAAAACGTGCTGCAACCAATCAATATCGGCCTGACAACCTGTACCGTTGAGATCGTAGAGGCTGTACACGAGTTCAAGTGGGGCAAAGACTGCCCCAGCAGGCACGCGCTCGTTTTGGCGCGGAACTGCTGCCGAAGTGATACGGTCAATGACTGCTTCCCATTTGACCTCTGTGAACGGCAAGTCCGTTTTTGCTCGACGCAGCCTCTCAGTCGCCTCATGGCCTTTTGCCAACATTACGTCACGAACCAGAAGGCGAGTCGGTTTCAGTTGTGTCCACTGCCGACGCTGATCGCCTGGAGTGACACCAAAGATTTGGCACACAGCACACGTCGCATAGGCATCTTCCGTCTCGCACTCATGGACTCGGACGACTGGTTCCCGCCGTTGGATAAACTTGTTGACGTCATTCCCAAAATGCCTATCGAGTAACGAGCGCATCTTTCCACGCAACGAAGAGCCGGGAATATAGGGTTCACGAGTGACAGGATGACGAATGATGGGATTGTCAATCCCGCCGATGTCCAATCCTGCCGCCGCACCACCGATATGCAATCCCGTGACGGCTTCGATTTCGCCGGTGATGATGACCTTTCCTTTCAGTGTTATGTTGGGCATAGGTAATCCTCCTTGATGTTCACCTTCCTCCTGCCGCTTTGTGATAGGCTAAAACGGCCTCGAAGAAATCTACAAAACGGGCGAATTTGGTTTCATCGTTCCCAACCTCATCAATCGCCCACGAAAGCACATCTTTCAGCTCGCGTGCTCCATTAGAGTTAGCACGGGCAGCAGCATAGGCTAGCTTTGGCTTGAGCAGCACGAACTCATTGGCATCGAAGCCTCGCATTTCCATTTGCTTGACTGTCCCATAAATGTTGCGGATTTGATTTGTTGTCAGGTTGCCCCGCTGCAATCGCGGTCCCAGACTCTCGGCAGCTTCCACCAACAGCCGTCCACCTTGCCTGATAAGCTCCTGCACTTGTTGCTGAGATAACTGCTCCCCTTGAGGGGCGCTGCGAGACCCTGATTGGTGCTGTTGTGATGTGCGATGTTCTCGACTCTCTCTCGGCATATACTATCCCTCCCTTGTCAATAAAGATGTCCAGCGGGCGAGGACGTGCAGGACGGAAATAAGACCGTCTCGATCACGCGCAATCGCTTGCTGGAGGTGACGAATCTTGTCTTGATGATCTGTGTAACGCTCTCCGAAGCGGCTCAGGTGATACACCAGCCGCCACACCCATTTGGCATAGGCAATTTCCTCCTCCATTTGTGCCAGGGTTATCTCCTTAGCGTTCATGCGATGACGCTGACGCTGACGATTCTCCTCGTACAGACTATGGATTTCGCTCAATCGGGTCAGGAAGGCGCGCGGCAGCGAGACCGTGCCGCCATCGCCTCTGAGCATGGCCCGTAATTCATCTTGTCTTTCTGCTATCTCGTTGAACCGCTCCCATCCAAGTGGAGTTTGCAAGAAACTGAGGGCATCCTTCTTCACTGAACGCCCATCAACAGTCCGCGTGTGCTCTTTCGCTTGGTCATCGAGCGCATATTTGGCATTATTGGCGAGTTGGTAAAGTGGAAACTTTTGGTGCTCGATGGCGATCCCACCTGATAGCGTGATATGGTCGCCGCCAACGAACTCTCTGAAGTCATCCCGGATTTGCTGAGCCAACTTCGGCAGCACGCTCCACGCGCCGACAACGAACAGGTCATCCCCGCCTGCGTAGATCAGGTACAACGCGTCCTTATTTTCTGGTCGTGTGCTGCCCTGCGCCACAGGGTTGTATTGTTGGCACAACTGTGGAACCCAGCCTTCAAAGAATAGGCGTAACGACTCGCTCAGCGTGGTCATCCGCGAAATCGTCGCGTTGTTGCCCAGTCCTTTCTTAAAGACATCGCCAAGACTGTCCACATCCATTCGTAGCACGCCAAGCCACTTGACTCCCTCAGATGCCTCGGCAAGATCGCTGAATTCGGCGATAACAAGCTCGCCATTACTCTCCCGCTTCATCGGAGTTGCATCCGCGAGCAAACGAGAATCAAAACTGACGGGCATGTCCCCCCAGCGGAATCGAGCCTTCACCTCATCAGTTAGAAAGTCAAGTGGACCAGAGGTATGAAAGGTGTAAACCAACGCGCCTGTTGCCCCGTTCGGTTTCTCAGGTACATCTTCGCCTTCATGGACTAACCATGGGAACACCCCGAATGCCTGTAGCACGCCCCGCCAATCCCATGGGTCGGGTGGCTCGCGCTCAGGGACAGTGAACAGCACAAGGTACGTTGGCTCACGCAGCAACTGACCTAGTCCTTCAAATTGGTAGCACCGACGACATTTTCGGATGCCATCATCCATTTCATCTCTTCCTTGTCTCCATTCGCCATGACAAACTTGGCACATCTCTTCTGCTGTCGTGCCGAGCTGCTGAGCAGTGAACAGCGTCAGCATCATCTCATTACCGTCCAGCTCACGCCACTTTCGCTGCTTGCGCTCATTGACTCGGCGGGAGACCTCGTCCCACTTGTGGGCAAAAGCATTGCCGCCCGCGTCATGCTCCAAAAAGTCAACGGCAGCAACGGGAACATAATCTACTGTCAGCGACAAGTCGCCCTTGTGTGCTTTCCAAAGTCTCTGACTGATTTGCTGCCGCAGGTTGTCGAACCGCTCAGCGGTCTCCCGGTACGGCAACAACAAGTAGAAATGGCCGCCGCCAGCGAAGAGAAGATTCGTCATCGGCAAAGCAAACTGGCGCAGAATCCATGCCGCGATGACTTCGGTGAGCAGTTGAAGATAAAACGACCGCCCGCGCAACCCGCGCGCGGCTCCGCTGCTGGTGAGCAGGTAGAGGAAATCCTGGGTGCCCGAAATGTCGCCTTTGGCCAAGGCACAGAGGGGGCGATTCACTAACTCATCCTCAGTCGGCGTTGACGGTTGCTTGAAATAACGATGTGAGAGCGCCCCGTAGAGCGTCTGCACCTCACGCTCCTCTAATCGTGCTCTGACCAAACAAGCCGCAATTGCCGCCGTCGTTTTCAAATGGTGATAGAGGGATATGTCGGGAATCGTTTTGTAGCGCGTGTCGGAAGGAATCGCCCAGGTGTATTTCCTCAAAACAGCTAACAACGTCGGAATGTCGCCAGGTGGCACGCGAGTGACTTCGTTAGTGAAGGCTTGCCATAAAGTTTGATAAGCTTCTGCTGAGCCGGATTCATCTCGGCCTGGCATCAATACTTGACGATTAAGCGATAAGGCCAGGAGCTTGTGATATATCTCATCGGCTCCTCTCCCTTCCAACCTGACCCGCGAGAGGACGCTCCGCAGGACACTCTCTGCCCGCCCGCGTGCGCCTTCCTCGTTGCCCTCTGCTTCCGCGCGCTCGTTGGCGGACAAACGATCTGCGAGTGAAACCAATAACTCGTCATATAAAGATGGATCGTGATGCTTGAGCACTAACCGCCGCAAGGTGTGTTGATCTGTCGGCCAGTGGCTCATCCACTCATCCACAAAGAGCGCGCTGAATGGTTCATGACTATACTTTGCCTGGAAGGCTTCGCCCCTGGCCCAGTCAGGCAGCGGCTGGAACGTCCGCTCGCGGGCCTTGCCAATATCATGTAGCAGCGCCCCTAAAGTAATCAGTCCTTCATCCTGTTTATTCATCTACCTTCCCCTCCAATCCCATGTCCGCAAAATCCTCGATCGGTGAATCAATGAGCCATTTACATTCATCTCCATAAGGACCCGACATTAGCAGAGTCGGTCTGCGTTCATCCACACCAGTAACATTGCAGTAACCCTATTCCGCTGACTTCCTCTCGCTCGACGGCACACACCCCGGCAGAGCCAGAGCATCAGTCAGCGGTCGCAGGCTTGCAATTTCATACTTTCCCAGCCCGAACGTCGTGTTCTTGCCCACATGCAGCAGCTCGCCCAAGATCACGAGCGGCAAAAATGCGCCCAGCTCCGCCGCTCCTGCAAACCCGTACTCCACTTCGCCGACCAGCCCGCCAAGCTTCATCTTCGTCTGCTGCCGATTGGAGTACCGTTCCCAATCAAGCCAGCGAAGCTCGTTCCTGACGGTCATCACCGACCGGGCTTGCTCAATCATGGCTCGATGATCCAATACCAACTCGCCGCCGCCGTGCACAAGTGTTAATTGCCACATTCGCCGGAGCAGATTGCGAACCAGCAGCTCAAAGCTGATGCCCCCTTGCAAGTCGCCCTGAACCTGAAGCCGTACAGGCGTCAGGAAAACGAGGCGCAAATGTGACGATTGGAGATTTGAAATTTCAGATTCTCCGCCAGTGGTTCGCGCATGCAGTTCAGCAGTGTTGGACAGAGTCGAGGATTCAAGGTTTGATGAGATTTGAGCGTGGCGGTGGGCAATCCACTCCTCGGCGCTCATACTGAATGAACCTGATGCCAGACGCTGCGTCGCACTTTCGTAAATCACCCGCTCATGACCATCGCCATCGCGCCACGCGACCGATTCCAACACGAATCGCCCGCGCCGCTGACCCAATCCCTTTTGCCCCGCCTGATCCAGAGCAAAGATGATGTAAGGCAGATAATCAATCGCTCGACCGATGAGCGTCAGCCCGAACGTCAACGGCTCACCCGGCGCGTACTGCTGCTTCTCTTCAAGCGGCGGCTCCAGCACATAGGGGTGCGGCGCAACTTTCTGACCGCGAAAGGCGGCTACACCTTCGGGCGGCAACGTCTCGAATACCTGCGTGTAGACGCAGCTTGGGCGCACCAAGCAAATCTCACAATTCAGATCGCGCCGAATGCAGACAGCGCGTTTCAACGCATTTCCGAATGCACCCCGCAGCGTTGAGCCTTTATAGCGCGGCAACCACGCCTCAGTCTCAGTGCGCATAGTGAATCTGAAGGTGCTAATCCGAGTCGTTAATGCTAAGGACATGACGCCCTCGCTGTGAATCATGATGACTCCTCAACGGAGTCTCATCACCGCTGAACCCACACGGAAACCAAAGCTATTTCTCTATAACTGCTGAATTGGCGGCTGTGGTCTGCTCGGGAAGATTATTCGCTTTTGATAACGTCTCACTTCACAGCCGGCGGCAATCTATCGCACCTTTCCCAACGCTGTCAAGCAAAATCTGAGGCAGCGATTGTCATTTCAACGGCGATTCCATCCGTTGGAATCTTTGATCCGTTGGCAGGAACCCGCCGCGAGAGATCACCGCAAGCGTGGCAGTAAAAATCTAGAGCGATTTTCAGTCGCCTTTAGCCAGGAGCCCCACATCTGCGGGCGAATCCATGCCGGAAGCGGGCGTTCCCAGGACAAACTCATTCACAAACCGCTCTGAAAATGCTAGAAGTGTGAACACTGCTCCACCATTGCACGGAGCGTCCATCCCCGTGCAGGAATATACTCTGAAAAATGCTAGAAGTGTGAACACTGCTCCACGGGTGACACGATGTGGCTATTGAGTGTCATTACCGCGAGTCGGGATGTAATCCAGAAGCCCGATGTCCGAGTATGTTCGATAACGACCCGCCTCTGCCAGCTCGATGAACTTCTCCATCCGTTGGAGCAACATCGCCAGTAGATGACCGGGAATAGTTTCTGGATGCTGGTGGCCGAATCCCAGGTAGCTGCGGATCATCAACGTGCGATCGTCGTGAGGCAATGACTTGACGCTTTCGACGAACGTAGAGAAGGAATTTTGTTGCATCAGGTAGAACTCGACATTGGAGACATAGAAGACGGAGACGCGCTCACCGCTTCGCCTGACCTCGTCGCCAATGGCGCGCAGTGCTTTGGGTCCGGCGAAATCGCCTGTCACGGGCACAAGCCGGTCACGCTGCTGAAATTGTTTGAGAAACTGGAAATCGTCTTCCGAGGCCAAAAAGGCGCGTCGGCGGCCCCGCCGGTCGGTTTGCAACAACAGGGACTTCAATGTCGGGAACCGGCGCCAGTCGCGTCGCAGATGCGATTCGTAGCGAATCTCCAAGCCCGGCTCGTAAAAACTCTTGTAAATGAAGTCGAGCCGCGCGCGGTCTTGTTCGGTCAATGGCAGGCCGAAGCGGCGTTCAATCAGCGCGTAGACTTTTTTCAGATTCGCCTGATAGTAGGCTGGGCTGGGCGCCGTCCGCTCAATCGCTGCGATCAGTTCATCAATCGTGGCCCGCTTCACCCATGAGTGTTTTAACTGCAACGGTCGGCTGAGCCACAGCGAAAGAAACTCAGCGCGGTTTCGCGCCATGAGAAACAACGCCTTATAAAGCAGGTGCTGCAATCGGTTATCGTAGCGAATATCCAGAATGAATGCCCGCGTCGGGCGCACTTGAGCAATATAGGTGAAATTCTGTTCAGGTCCCACACCGATATAGACGCCGCCGCGCACGTTCAGCTCGTCGAGTTTGTTCAACACTTTTTGATAACCTTCTTCGTTGGAGACGAGGTTGTCGCTGGGGAAGTAGCCGCCTTCCTCCGACAATTTTGCAGAGAGTTGGGCCAGTCGGTGCTGGCGCGGCACGGTTGCATTCGGCGCACAGCCGATGAGTAGGCCCACTATCAACCACACGCCGATGAGCCATCGAGTTACTCTGCTGTTGGCGACTTGAAGCGCAACCATGCGTTGGCTACTTTAGTGCGCATCAGCAAAATGAGCAAGGAAGGAGAAAGGCAGATGAGTATGAGAATTGGATTCATCGGCCTGGGCATCATGGGCCAGCCGATGGCGCATAACCTGATGAGGGCGGGATTCCCGCTAGTAGTCTTCAATCGCACGAGAGCGAAATGTCAGCCGCTGGTGGAGGCCGGCGCAGTAGAAGCAACATCCTATGCTGATGTGGCGCGGCGCAGCGACGTCATCATCACTATCGTCTCGGATACGCCGGATGTCGAGCGCGTCTTGTTTGGTCCGGATGGCGTCCAGGATGGAGTGACGCCAGGCAAAATACTGATTGACATGAGCACAATCTCGCCTGCCGCCACAGAGGAAATGGCCGCCAGACTTGAACAGAAAGGTTGCCGGATGCTCGACGCGCCCGTCAGCGGCGGCCTGCAAGGCGCAACCGCAGGAACGCTGGCTATCATGGTCGGCGGCGATCTAGAGACATTCCAGACGTGCCTGCCCATCTTTCAAGCGATGGGAAAGAAGATCGTCTACATGGGCCGAAGTGGAAACGGACAGCGCACAAAAATGATCAATCAAGTGATCGCAGCATTGAATATCGTGGCGATGACGGAAGGCTTGTATCTGGCCAAGCTGGCCGGATTGAATCTGGCCGACGTGCTCGACGTGGTGTCCAGCGGGGCTGCCGGTTCGTGGATGCTGACTCATGCGGCGCCGAAAATTTTGCAGCAGGACTACACGCCCGGCTTCATGATGAAACTTCAGCAGAAAGACTTGCGGCTGGCATTGGAATTTGCCAAGAGCCTCAGCGGCACATTGCCCGGCACCGAGTTGGCCTACGCGCTGTTTAGCGAGGCTGTCAACCGAGGACTCGGCGAGCAGGGCACGCAGGGCCTCATCAATATCTACTGATCGCCGCTCCTAATCAAGTTACGCTATACTGCCACACACTTGCTTGCTATGGACAGCGAGAAGGATAGAACACAGCATGTAGCCTTCAGCGATGAGGCGACGGCAGCGATTGTCGCGCGTCTGCGGCGACAGCGTGAGCGCGAACAACAGCGAAATGAGACTGAACGTCAACGTCTTTTGCGTTGCGCCCGTTCGGTCCATGAAGTGGCGCGACAGTTCCCTGCTGTGCGACAGCTTTACCTGTTTGGCTCGGTGTTGATCCCTGAACGGTTTTGCTTTGAAACTTCTGACGTGGATGTGGGCATCGTCGGTCGGCTAGGCGTGGAGTTTTTCAGACTCGGCGCGGCCCTCGATCAACACTTTGACCGGACGGTCGAGTTAGTTGACATTGACCCGACCACACCGCTGGGCCAATGGATACTCGCGCAAGGAGTGTGCATCTATGACGCCGACAAGTAACAGCTTGCAGGCCCTGGTGGCTGAACTAACGATGGCACACTCGATGCTTCAAGAGAAACCGGCGCACGTCTCAGCGCGCGCGCAAGAAGCGCAACAATTATCAAGCGAAGCCCACCTCATCGCCGTCGCTTACGAAATCCACAATTTCTATGGACTGTGCGAGTACGTCTTTGAGCGCACTGGCGCCGTGTTCACTGTGCCGATTGCCCGTCCGGAACGTTACCACGAAGAATTACTCCATCAGATGGCGCTGGACATTCCCCAAGTACGACCAGCGGTGCTAACGACAACGCTGAAGGATCACCTGGACGAGCTCAGGCGATTTCACCGTCTCTTCAGACACGCTTACATGATGTCATTGGATCGTCAACGGGTTCTCGAGCTGGCTGAACGGGTCGTATCCGTGTCAGCCGCTCTGAATGAACCACTGGAACGCTTCCGAACCTACCTGCTTGAACTTGCCGACCGGCTCGACAGCGCCGACTCAATCCGGTAAAATCCTGCGCGCTTGTTCAGTTCATCGAACCATCAAGGAGGAGTCTCATGAAATCTACGATCATCAAAGTCGTTAGCGTCATTACCGTCGTATGGGGCATTTCGATCCAATCGGTTCACGCTCAATCCATCGTGTATGTGAAGCCAGGCGACCGGCTCGGCCAAATCGTCAGCCAAGCGCCGGCTAACACCACGATCATCGTCGCGCCGGGCGAGTACCGGGATGCACTCGTCGTCAGAAGCCCTGGCATCCGTTTGATTGGAGCAGGCGCTCAGGAGAACGGAACCGTGTTGAGTAATCAGGGCGTCAATGCAACCAATGGCATTGAGGTGCGACCGGGCGCACATGGGTTCGAGCTGAGCGGCTTCCTCATCAAGGGCTTCAACGAAAATGGCGTCTTGTTGACGCGCGTCAGAGATTTTCGCCTGACGTATAATCGGCTGGAGAACAACGGCGAATACGGTCTGTTTCCCATATTCTGCACCGGCGGGGTCATCTCCAATAACCTGGTGATTGGGCATACCGACACAGGCATTTATGTTGGTCAGTCGTCCAATGTGATCGTTTCGCACAACGTGGCCCACGGCAATATCAACGGCATTGAAATCGAAAATTCCGATGACTGCACGGTCACCGAGAACGAAACCTACGATAACGTCATCGGCATTCTGATTGTCGAATTGCCGCTGTTGCAAGTGACGCGAACCAATCGGATCACGGTGACCAAGAATTACACGCACCATAACAACAATCCTGGCGATCATCGGGCGCTGGAGCTGTTCATTCAGGTCATTCCGGTCGGCGGCGGCATTTTGCTCGTCGGAGCCAATGAGGTGACCATCGCGGATAACATCATCCTTGAAAATAACTCGTTCGGCATCGGCATAGCCAGGTTGCCTGTTCTGTTCGACGATTTCGATCCGATGATTGATCACATTCCCGACAATAATCGGATCGTGAGGAATCTGGCGCTGCGCAATGGCCGCAGCCCAGACGCTGAGCGACTCGCGCCACTGGTGCCAGATTTTCCCACCGGCGCAAATATCTATTGGGACGGCACAGGAGAAGGAAATTGCTTCGAGGAAAATGTGACTGAGGACGATCTGGGCGGCACGAGCTATCCGGGGCCGAAGGCATTGCCGCCGTGTTCGCGCTCTCGCTGAGTGAAGAAGCAAAGCGCCGATGAACCGCCGATAAGATTTTTCATCCGCGCTGACGATAACTGAAGCGATTGCTCAGCTCGGCGAGCCGCCGATGAAACCGCTGATAAGATTTTTCATCGGCGGCCAGCCTGAGCAACTTCATCGCGCAAAGTGAAGGAAGACATCCTCGAACGGCTCACCGGCCATGCCAGCAATGTCGCGCAGATGGCGCGGCGCGCCTTCGATCACAATCCGACCGCGTTTGAGCACAGCCACGCGGTGACAAAGGCGCTCGACCAGCCCCATCACGTGTGAAGAGATCACAAACGTCGAGCCACGCTGATGAAGCTCTTCGATACGCAACCGCAGCAAGCGCATACTCTCGGCATCCAACCCGTTGAGCGGCTCATCGAGCAAAATCAACGGCGGCGCGCCCATCATCGCGGCAATCAATCCGACTTTCTTCTTCATGCCGAGCGAGTATTCTTCGATCAAGAGATGCCGCTTCTCATGCAGTCCGAAATAATCCAGCTCCCGCTCAATCGCGTCAGCATGATCGAGTCCTTTGAGGCCTGCCATAAAAGTTAAAAATTCCCAGCCCGTCAGACGATCATACAGATGAAGCTCTTCAGGCAAATAGCCGATTCGTTTCTTCGCCTCGATGGGCTGGTGGCGCGTGTGATACCCGCAGACGTGAATCTGGCCGGCATCCGTTTTGATTAAACCAAGAATGGCTTTCATCAGCGTTGACTTGCCGGCTCCGTTCGCTCCAAGCAGGCCGAAAATTTCTCGATCAATGGTCAGTGAGACATTGTCAGCAGCGACAATCCGGCCGTACTGCTTGGTCACCTCACGAAGCTGGAGCGCCGGAATATGATTCAGCAAAGGGGATTCACTCATGCGATCTCTTCTTGTGATTAACAGCCTCCGATTATGGCTTCATGCCTCAGCTTCGACCTCAGTGAACGAAACGCGCGACCGCGCCCGTTCGCCCAAGTAGTGCACGCCCATCACGTACCCGTACAACCAAAGCAACCAAAATCGCCAATAGAAAATAAACAAGCTCGCCACGGCCAGCGCAGCCAATCCGCTGAAGATCAGTCCAAGCAGCGGTCGTGAAGCAATTTCGAATGCCATGACGCCCACCAGCGATGCAACTACAAACGCAATGACGAGCAGCTTCAAGACGAGCCATACTTGATCAACGAGGCTAAACGAACCCAGCGGCAGCGCCACCGCCACCGAGACAAGCCATGCGGGCACTGCCATCAATCGCGCGTACCAGAACTTGGATTTCCAGACCAATTCCGGCGACACGCCCGTTGACTTCTCCACCCAGAAGTAAGGGAGTTGATATTTCAGCAGCAGCGGAGCCAGCGCCGTCAGACTAAACACGCTAAACGCGCCACAGACTAACACCAATCGGGTGAACCATTCAGCGCTCAGCTCATACCGCTGGCTGGCCAACACCAACGCACCCTGAAACAGCAAGAGAAATCCTATCGCTAGATACACAGCCGATGAAAAGCCGCGCCGCGTCAAGCGCCAATCGCGTATCACTTGCGAAGCAATAGGCTCGCTCAACAGGCGAGTCAACAACCCAGGCAACCACTCACGACGATTCGAACGTTGAAGCAAGGCATCACGCGCCAGCTCACGGTCGTCATCCCGCCATTGTTGGTAAACAAATTGCGTCACGAAGTAAAGCACACCAAATGCCAATAGAGCGATGGCCACGAGCATGCCTGCCGACGCTTCATGCTCACTTCGACCCAATGCCTCGCCGAAGCTCTTCTGAAAAATCAAAGCGGGCGCTGCCAGCGGCAACAACGGCGCGATGAACCATTCATGCCAGCGCGTCAGCGCGACCAGCAAAAGCAGGAGAACAGCCTGAATCACGATTCGGCCCAAGCTGAACAGTTGATAATGAACCAGTGCCAGCGTCGCCAAAATTTGCAATACGGCAATGTTCAAAAAAGCCGCCAGCATCAGCGCCGCGTGAGTCAGCGTCCAGGCGACGCCGACGGCGCGCTCGTCGCTCAGCCGGCGCAGGAGCACCAACAGGACTAACCATGCCAACAAATTTTTCAAAAATCGAATCAGCAGCGTGACGTTGAATCGTACAGGTGGCGGAATCGGCAACGCATCCAGAGAAGCGTCGGCTGAATGCGTGGCATAGACATCTTTGAGCGTCGCTGACAAGGACGCGGCAATGAGCAAAATCGTCAAGGCGAGCGAGAGCAATCTCAAATCAGCAATCGGCCACCGCGACGCGGCAAAGCCCGCGAGCGCCGTCAGTTTGACGAGGTACGGCTCTAGCATCAAGTAAAACCCTGTCAGGATCAGCGGCCCGAGCACAAACAGCGTGAAGGAATTTGCTTTGAGCCAGCGCCTGAAGCTGAGCGACCTGTAGCGGAGGATAAGTCGAAAACTATGCATGTTGCCTGACGAGCGCATGGATCTATTGAATCGTTCTATCGGTGAGCCGATGAGTGATACTTACTCCGTTGATGCCTCAGGGATTGATGCCTCAGGGAATAATCAAGCTATCCGGCGCTTCGATCACCTGATTGCCGGTGACGATGCGGACAGTTCGGGAGCCAGCAGGCGCGCCCAATGGCACGGTGATGTTGGCCATGAGCGTTTCCGCATCAGTCACCGAGATGGCATTCACCACGATGTCATCGCCAAACCAGGCGGTCGTCTGTCCGGCAACGAAGTGACTGTTGCGGGCATTGATCAAAAGGGTCAGCGTCCGTCCAGCAGGAACGGCGCGGGGCGTGATGCCAATCAACGTCGGTTCATCGCTGACCGTCGCGCTGCCGGCCAGCCAGACTGTCGCATTCAGTATCAATTCGCGATTCGTTCCGGCCGGATCACGCCAACCGTTGAATAGATCGTCCGTCGGATCGCCCGTTCCGTCATCAGCCGGGGAACTATCACCGAGGGCAAAAATACGGCCCCGGCCAACGCGACTGAATGCCGCAACGACGCCTGAGCGCCCGCTCGGTGAAAAGCCTCGACGAAACAACACACCACGCGCCGCCGGATTCGTCATCGGCTCCAGTAGCATGTCTGCCCCCGATCGGAGGATTGTGCCACGCACGTCACCAAATGGACCATGCACAATGGCATGAACATCTGGATCATTGAGATCGCCCAACAGATCAGGATTCTCACGCGCGATGTTCACCAGGTTGAAGCGCAAGCCGAAATCAAGCCGTGATTGCGTCGCCTGGAGAAATAGATTGTTCCAGATGCGCGGCGCATCCACACCATCATTGTTGCGATCTGAACCTAAGTGATTGCCGATGATGAACAGCCCGCCACCGTTTTCAACGAACGCGATGATGGCCTGGCGCTCAGCGACGGTGAATTCAATGTTGGGCTCGCAAACAACGAAGACGTGATACTTCGATAGGTCTTGTGGATTGGTAACGTCGTTGAACGTGATGCGTCCGGTCACAGCAGGCAATGAGTTGGCACGCGCGCGGCCGCTGCGAGTCAGCTCGACGCCCCACGATGATAACGCGCCATCCCAGTCAGTTTCCACAAGGGGATTTGGCGGCAGTGGCACAATCGGCGTGACGCGCAATGGATCATTGCCAGTGGCATCAATCACCCAGTCAGCATTGCCAGCCGTCTCGCCCTTGGTGTTATCAAACAATACATAAAACGGCCTCTGTTCATGTTGATGACGCATCGGCGTCGGCCGGCTAGCCGTTCCTGCGTCCACCGTCAGCATGCGCACCAGAAGAATCAGCACAGTGCCAATCAGCCACCTTTCAACAGATTTGCAATCAGTCAATGAGTGATGGTTGTCTTTCATCGTTTCTCCCGCATCGCTACTAGCAATATAGCAATATGAAGAACTCTCATTGAATCAACGAACTTAACAGATAGACACCAACCGTAATGGTAATGATGCCGATCACATCAAGGAACACTCCATACCGAACCATTCGCGTGATTGGGATATAGCCGGAGCCGTAAGCAATCGCGTTGGGCGGTGTGGAAACGGGCAACATGAATCCCATCGTCGCGCCGAAGGCGGCGCCAAGCGTCGCCGGCAGCGGATGAAGCTGGGCGCTTTGAGCCGTCGCAATCACAATTGGAATCAGCATGGTGGCCGATGCGGTGTTTGATAGGAATTCGCTCATCAGCACGCTGACGAGCGTGGCGACGAAAATCATCAGCAGCCCGGCGCCGAGAGGCGAGTCAACCTGCACCAGGCCCTTCAACGCTTCACCAATCTGCTCGGCCAACCCGGTTTGACGTAACAAGTGGCCCAGCGTGAGCCCGCCGCCAAACAGCAACACCGTGCCCCAATCAATAGCCGCTGCCTCAGACCATCGCATCGCGCGACGAGTGACGCCGGGCACCTCTGGATCAGCCGGCAGAATGAAGAGCGAGACCGCGCCAATGAGCGAGGCCACGCTTTCCGGCAACACCTCTTGCAACGCACGTGACCAGGGATGATCCGGGCCAAGGAAAATTCCTATGGCGCCGGGAAGTATCCAGAGCGTGACCGTCAGCGTAAAAGCAATGGCGACGCTTCGCTGCGCCCGAGTCAGCGAGCCACGCGCGGGCGCATTGACTAACGAAAGCTCATTGACCGACGCCGGTGATGACCACGCCAACAAGAGAGCGATGAGCCCGAAGATCAGCAACGTAATCGGCAACGCAACCAACATCCAGCCAAAGAATGAGATGCTGTAGGGCGTCAGTTGCCGGAGAAAACCCATCGTCAGCACATTCGGCGGCGTTCCCACTGGCGTTGCAATGCCACCAACCGATGCCGCATAAGCGATGATGAGCATCAACGCGGCGGCATAGCGGCGGTCCTGCGGCAGCAGCTCTCCATTAACTGTAGGCAATCGGCCAATAATCGAAAGACCAATGGGCAGCATCATGGCAGCCGTCGCCGTGTTACTGATCCACATCGAAATAAAAAACGTCAACGCGCCCATCGCCCACAACACACGCGCCGGACGAGCGCCAATCCAGGGCAGATTGATCACATACTCGGCTAGCCGCCGATCCAAGTGATGAACAAAAATTGCCCGCGCGAGAATAAACGATCCGATGAACAGAAAGATGACCGGATCAGCAAATGTGGGAAAGACCTCCTGCGCTTTTGCCACCCGCAACACAACGCAAGCCGTGGCCGCCAGCAACGCGGTGACAGGCAAGGGGAGACTTTCAGTCATCCATAGCACCGCGGTGGCCGCTGCAATGGCGGCCAGACGATGCGCCTGCGGCGTGAGCGACGGCATGGGATACAGCAGCAAGCCAATAAACACCAAAGGGGCCAGCACAAACCCCGACTGTCGCCGCAACCGGTCAAAGCGCCACTCGGCGATGGTCAGGCCATTATCCCGTGTCGGTTGAGAGCGCGTCATTCGTCACTCGTTGTTCACCATCAGTCATTGCCAGCACAAAATTACAATTGACCTATGAGACGTGACAAATGATCGCTACCGGACAACACCTTCCAATGGGCTACTGGCCGTGGCATAAAGTTTCTTAGGAATTCGCCCAGCCAGATAGGCCTGCCGCCCGGCGATAATCGCGTGCTTCATGGCCTCAGCCATCAACGGCGGATTCTTGGCTTGAGCAATCGCCGTGTTCATCAGCACGCCGTCGTAACCAAGCTCCATTGCGATGGTCGCATCCGAAGCTGTGCCGACGCCGGCGTCCACGATCAACGGCACCTCCGTGACCATCTCACGCAAGATACGCAGGGTGGAAAAATTTTGAATGCCCAGTCCCGACCCAATCGGCGCCGCCAACGGCATGACCGCAGCAACGCCGACATCAACAAGCTTTTTGGCAATGATCAAATCATCGGTAACGTAGGGCATGACAATGAACCCTTCTTTAACTAAGCGAGCCGCTGCCTCCAACGTCGCTTGATTGTCGGGAAACAGCGTTTGTTCGTCGCCAATGACCTCCAACTTGATAAACGGCGTCTGAAGCGCTTCGCGGGCCAGATGCGCTGTGCGAATCGCTTCGTCAGCAGTGTAACAACCTGCCGTATTGGGTAGGAGCTTGAATTTGGTCAGGTCTATGTAATTCAACAGCGAGTCCTCACGACGATCCAGGTTGATGCGCCGGACCGCAACTGTGACAAGCTCAGCCCCGCTGCGCTCGTGCGCTTGCTGCATGATCTGCGGAGAAGTATATTTGCCTGTGCCAATGATCAGCCGGGAGCGGAACGTGTGCCCGGCAATGATGAGAGAATCATCTCGTGTCTCCATAATAGCCTGCAATTCCTTTGTTGAGGATGATAGATGTTCATTCTACCGGCCTGAACTGCGTTTGGCAAAACATCAGGCCACGTCACCTGAAAAACCTAACGCCATACCTGCAAGAGACGCCTCAGAGAGCATCGAGCAATACCGACTGTTGAAATCATGCGCCGACCTGCTCACACCACTTCGAGTGCGAGATTCTGTCCTTCGTTGAGCTGCAATCAGGCGCCACCTGCTCCGACCAGCTCACTGCGAATTGGCACGCTTTTGACGAAAAAAGGACTGAATGATCTCACGGCACTCTTGCTCAAGCACGCCGCCTTGAACCTGAACCTGATGATTCAGCCGTGGATCCGTGCAAATACCAAACACCGATTCAACCGCGCCCGCTTTTTCGTCTTTCGCTCCATACACCAATCGTTTGATCCGGGCATTGACTAACGCTCCGGCGCACATGGCACACGGCTCAATCGTTACATAGAGCGTGGCATCAACGAGCCGATAGTTCTCAATCGTTTGAGCGGCATCCCGAAGCGCGACAATTTCGGCATGCGCCGTCGGATCATGATCCGTAATGACGCGATTGTGTCCCCGCCCGATAATGCGCTCTTCAAGGACAACAACCGCCCCAATAGGCACTTCGTCCCGCTTGAGGGCATCCTCTGCCTCGTCCAGGGCAAATTGCATCCACACGTGATCAAGCGGCACACTCATCAGTCGCTTGCATCCTCCTGGTTAGCAGTATCAACACCACACAGGCAGCCAGCGCTAGCCCAGCTCCAAAAAGAAACGCCCCTCGAAAACCAATCGTCTGCCACATGCCGCCAAATACTACACTGGCCGGCAAGGCAGCAACCCCAATGACAAAATTATATAAGCCAAACGCCGTTCCTCGTTCCTCTGGCTTCACGACATCAGCCACAAACGCGCGCTCGACGCCTTCCGTAAGCCCAAAGTACAAGCCATAAACAGCAAACAATGCCCATGCCTGCCACGCCGCCCACGAATAAGCGAAGCCAATGTACACCAAGGCGTAAATCATCCACCCCATCAGAATTGTCGAGCGGCGGCCAATGCGATCTGACAATACCCCACCCGGAATCGAGAGTAACGACTTGCTCAAGTGGAGCACGATCCAAATGATAGGAATGAGCTCCAACCTCACACCAAGCTCTCTTGCTCGTAAAATCAAGAACGCATCACTGGAATTTCCTAAGGCAAACAACCCGACAGCTAACAATAACCCTTTCAACCGCCCATCTACAGTCCGCCAACAATGTGTCAGTGACTGCGCTGGCCATGTTTGTGCTTGAGGCTGTTTCCAGGCTGGCTCTTTGACAAATATCCAAACTGTGATGACACACAACGCCGCCGGCACCGCTGCCCAGGCGAACATTGCCCGATACCCTACCTCGAATGTGGCCAACAAAAATGCCGCCAACAACGGCCCGGCTACAGCGCCGGCATGATCCATCATGCGATGATAGCCATAGGCCAATCCACGATCAGACGCCTCCGTATAGTCTGCAACCAATGCATCGCGCGGCGCTCCTCTAATGCCTTTGCCGATACGATCCGCGAAGCGAAGTCCTAAAACTTGCCAGCCGGTCACAGCCACAGCCAGCAGCGGTCGAGAAACCGCAGCCAGCAAATAACCGATCAAAACCAGTTGCTTTCGCCTGCGCCAGCGATCCGAAATCCACCCGGAAATGAGCTTAACCAAACTGGCCGTGCTCTCAGCAATGCCTTCAATAACACCAACCCACCAGATGCTGATACCTAATCCGCTTGTCAGGAAGACAGGCAACAACGGATAAATCATCTCGCTGCTGGCATCGTTGAGAAAACTGGCCCAGCCAGCAGCAATCACCGTCGGGTGGAGTCGGCGACCAGGCAGAGCTTTGTCGAACGGTTGGCGGTAGTTTTCTTCATTCACGCTCGGGAAGGGTGTTCGGTTGCGGAGTGGCCGTCTCAACCAACGTGTCATCACGATTGCCCCATTCCTGCCACGAGCCGTAATAAGCGCGACTCCTCTGAAAACCAATCAATCGCAAAACAAACAATGTGTGCGACGCACGACCGCCGCTCTGACAATAGGTAACAATTTCTTTGTCAGGCTTGAGGCCCGCCTGCCGGTATAAACGCCACAATTGATCGGCTGACTTAAACGTCCCATCATCTGCGAGATTATTCTTCCATTCAATATTCACCGCGCCGGGGATATGCCCACCGCGCTGGTTTCTCTGCTTGTCTTTGCCAGTATACTCATCCGGCGACCGCGCATCAACAATCATAACATTCGGGTTGTGCAAACTCGTTTTCACTTGCTCTAAAGTACAAACCGTTTGGCGGTTGGGCCTGACTGTGAATGCCGTTTTGGCGACCATCGGCGTTTCTGTCGTCACAGGCCGCTTTTCCTTGATCCACTTGTTCCACCCGCCATTGAGGAGACTCACCTTGCGGTGCCCGTAATAATCCAACACAAACCAAAGTCGCACGCCAACGACGCCGCCGCGGTCATCGTAGATCACCACGCGGGTCTTTGGAGAAATGCCTAACTGCCCCATCATCACCACGAAATCTTCAGGCAGCGGAATGTATTCAGTCTCACTATCCGTAGTGCGGAGCTTGGCCGTATCAAAATGCACGGCACCAGGAATATGCCCGCTGGCATACGCCTCAACAGAGCGAGTATCAACAATTCGAATGCGTGGATTGTCCAGATGACGAGCCAGCCAGTCTGTTTCCACAAGCATATCAGGCTGAGCATAGCGGTTGCGAGTCGCGGCATGGCTCATGCCCAGCAACATCATCAAGGATACCAGAACGAGCAATCCCTTTCTCATTTTGCAACACCTGCTGAGACCACAGGAGAGGACTGTCCGAGTCACTCTCCTGTGTCACCCTCTCTGCCGCTCAACCTACTTATAGAGTGAGCGTAGGAATTTTCAGAAAGATCATCGCGAACGTAAACAACACCAACGTTTCGATGAGCACCAACCCGATCAGCATCAACGTCTGAATACGCGCGGCAGCGCCAGGATTACGCGCCGCTCCTTCACAGGCCGCGCTGATCGCTCGTGAGTCAGCCAAGGCTGCCAGGCCAGCCGCAATGGCCATGCCTAGCGCAATGGCGATGGCCATCCATGATTTGTCGGTCATGCCACCGCTATGCGATGCTTGCCCCTGTGCAAAAACGGGCACCGAGAATGCTAAAAACGTCCCCATCGAAAGAACAACAGAACGTAGCTTGGTCCGCATGCTTATCTCCTATGCTTAGAGTGTGCAAAGGAACTGAATGCTTGACCACGTTCCCACCCTCGCCGACTGCTTGGCGAGAATATAAGTCCTTCGCTGCCAGGTATACTCTTGTCTCCCTCTTACAACAAAAGCTCCATACAACAGCGAACTGATTATCTTGCGGAGCGTCCAAGTCATCGGTTCCTCTGCTCTAGGTCTGAAGCCTAGAGCCAAAGGCATGCTCATAAGCACGCCCTTCGCTCTCCGCTTCAATCCATTCATGCTTGCGCAGGCACACCATGCGCTTCCTCCCGCGTAATACTCACTTCATGCGCCTCATGATGATGAGTCACCTCACTCACATAAAGAATCGAGAGCATCGTGAAGATGAACGCTTGCATCAGCGCGACAAACAATGCCAACGGCATTAACATGATCGGCAATACCCAGGCAAAGATTTGAGCAAATGCTCCCGCTAGCGTTTCATCACCAAATATATTCCACAGCAACCGCATGGATAACGAAACAATACGAGCCAAATTGGAAATAATCTCTACCGGGAAAAACAATACCGCCATGGCTGCACTCGGCCCGGCGAAATGCTTGAGATAACCGAAGAGTCCGTTTTCTTTAATGCCAACATAGTTGTAATAAAGAAACGACATCACAGCCAACGCCAGCGTCACATTGAAATTCGCCGTCGGAGGTTGAAGAAATGGAATCAGCCCCATCAAATTGCAGACTCCGATCAACACAGCAAACGTGCCAATCACGGGAAAATATTTCATTCCATGCGGCCCGATATTTTCCCTAATTAAACTGCGAATCCCGTCAATCAATAATTCAAACACTTGCTGCCGATTAGTGGGCCGTTCAACCGAAAGCTTGCCTCGTAACCAATACAAAACTACCGTCGAAATCAAGACGGCGATGAAGAACATTACCATGTGGTTCGGAATCGGCATATTGGCGTCACCGTGCCACTCCGCGCCAAATAATCCATACAATGACGGCATGATCGCTTTCTGAAGCTGATACACCGCCGGACCAAGCAGATGGTTAACCCACTCAGTAATGATCGAAACATGGTGTCCACTTGAGTCGCTATGCCCAGCAGCATGCTCTGCGGCCTGTGGCGCCAAACTCATCATGATCCCAATCATTTTATCCCCTCCTCGCTACGTCCCATCATCAGCCAAATTTGGTACACCGCTTCCATCATCAAGGCAATAACACAACAACAAAAGCCAATAACCAACCATAACAAATCAAACCAGCCACTCCACAAAGCCAATCCTATAGCTGAACCAACCACCACATACCGCAATACGAATTTTGCCGCTGTCCAGCGAGGAACACGGTTAATCTGAGCAGCCGTCGGGATGATTACACTCAAACTCGAAGAAAGCCAGCGGTAATTGAGCAAACCTAGTCCTCCTCCAAGCAGCGTCCCGAAAATGGCTCTTGAATCCCCCACAACGAGCGACGTTATGATCATCCCAGCGAATACGAGATACGTGTTCACTTCTAGCCGTCGGCGAGTCGGTACAATATCGCTATCGTAGCTAGACACCTTGTTCAAATCCATACGAAGATCAGTAGAAAGGCCGGTATCATATCGCCGGACTTTGCATTTTGTCTAGAGTCAAGAAGGTTAGAAGACTGACGCCTCCAGCGGCCAAATTTCAGACCGGCACAACCACTGAATCTCTCAACGCTACAAATGCCCGCGCGAGCTTGTTCGTTGACTTAGACAAATGGCAAGGTTTAGAATTGAGCGTAGTTTTAGGTTCATATTAACTGAGAGGTAACTGAGTATGTTTGGAAGCTTAGGGATGACTGAACTAATCATCATCTTGTTGATCATTCTCCTGCTGTTTGGTGCGCGACGATTGCCTGAATTAGCTAGAGGACTGGGAGAAAGCATCCGTGCTTTCAAGAAAGGAGTGGCTGAACCCCAATTAGAAGACAAACAACAATCATCAAACACACATGAAACTGAGCGCCTACCCGAAAAATTAGGCTGAGAAGATATTTTGCCCGTTTCAGATGTGCATCCCACAATGCGAATGTTCCATAAATCAGCCGGCCTTTCGTGCGTGACGCTACACTCTCATCGGCATAACAACATATCTATACCCCTCTTGCTCAGTGGCCGGCCGGATCAATGCTGGACTTGTGTTGCTCATCAATTCAATCCGCACATCAGCAGCGTCAACAACGTTGAAAAAGTCTAGTAAGTAACGACTGTTGAAACTGATCTCAAACGGGTCACCTTCGTAATCGGCCAGCAAATCCTCAACTGCCTCTTCATCACTTACGCTGCCTCGAGACGTTAACTCAATGCGCCCAGACTGAAACTCCAACTTCACAGCATGACTGCGCTCATCGCTTACCAGTGAGACGCGCCGCAGCGCCGCTGCTATCGCTTCACTACTGACTTGAGCAATCCGATCATTGTCCTTGGGCAAAACCATCTCATAGTTTGGAAATTGACCGGTCAACAGGCGAGCCGCCAACTCCCGATGACCAACGCGAAAATAGACGTGATTTTCATCCACGCTGATGTCAACAAACTCATCGGGGTTCGCAATCAGCTTGCTGCACTCATGAAGCGCCTTCTTGGGAATCAATACCTTCAGACCTTCTTCCCATAGCGACGTCTCAATTTGCTTATCAACAATCGCCAACCGATGCCCATCAGTCGCAACCATTCTCAAAACGTTATCGGAGAGCGCCTCCAGTTGAATGCCCGACAGCGCATACCGCGATTCTTCCTGCGTGGTTGCAAATATGGTTCGCGCAATGCAGGCTTTGAATGTACCACCTGGTATACTCAACCGTGCCGACGGAAATTTGGGAATCTGGGGAAAATTTTCCTTTCCCAAACCGGCTATTTTGAAGCGCACCCGCTCGCATTGCAAACTAACACGGTTATTTTCATCGCCCTTGAGGTGAATCTCCGCCTCGGGTAGACTGCGGACAATCTCAAATAGTTTCCTTGCATCAATGGCCACACCACCCGAAGAGTCCACTACAGCAGGGCATTGGGTTTGCAAACTAACGTCCAAGTCGGTTCCATGAATGATAATGCCAGCCTCGGACGATTCAATGAGGATATTGGAAAGAATTGGAATTGTCGCTCTTTTCTCTACGACCGATTGCACAAGTCCCAATTCTTGCTGAAAATCGGATTTTTTGACTTTGATTTGTAACATTGATGTGAGTCTCCCTTTCACTGTTATCTGTTATAAAAATGCTGATATATAAGGATAGTAGTAGTAGTAGGGCCTGTGGAAAAGTCGAATAACTTTGTATTTGTTTGTTTATCAATTATTAGGCAGAGCGTAGCCTGTTGAAAAAAATGTGAATAAACTGTGGAAAAAATAAAAATCTGTGGAAAACTCGTTTTCCTGGAGCCCATTATTTTTTTTCCACAGGTCGTCCACAGGGGGGGGATGTGGAAAATTATATTTAACATAACTAAAATCTAGAAATTAGGCTGTTGATAAATCTGTGGAAATCTTCTTGTTTTTCGTATAGCTCGCTAATCTTATTATAGCTATGCAAAACAGTGGTATGGTGCTTACCTCCGAACACCCTTCCTATCTCAGGGAAACTAGCTTTCGTTAGTCTTTTGCAAAGGTACATCGCAACTTGACGAGGAAAAGCGACACTGCGCGAATTGTTTTTGGACTTTAGGTCTGCCACTCGTACCCCATAATGTTCGGCAACGACCTTCTGAATAAGCTCAATTGTGATGTTTTTTTCATTTTCATCAATGATTCCTTTCAGAGTTTCTTGGGCAAGGGCTAGGTTTATAGGTGATCCTGTCAGAGAGGAGTAAGCTACAAGTCGAACAAGCGCTCCTTCCAGTTCACGGATATTGGATTTTATTTTGCTTGCGATGAAAAGAGCAACGTTGTCAGGAAGGTCAATTTTTTCCTGTTCTGCCTTTCGTTTGAGGATAGCCACTTTGGTTTCCAAATCAGGCGGTTGAATATCAGCAATCAAGCCCCATTCGAAGCGTGAATGCAGCCGTTCTTCCAAAGTGGGAATATCCTTGGGAGGGCAGTCGCTGCTAATAACGATCTGCTTTTGAGCATCGTACAGCGCATTAAACGTATGGAAAAACTCCTCTTGGGTTCGCTCTTTTCCGGCTAGGAATTGGATATCATCCATGAGAAGAATGTCAATGTTCCTGTGTTTTTCACGGAAAGTCAAAGTCTTATCATATCGAATTGAATTAATTAGCTCGTTCATGAATCGTTCGGAGGATATGTAACATAACCTTAAATGCTTGTTGCGGGCTTTTATGGCGTGTCCTACGGCATGCATGAGGTGGGTTTTTCCTAGGCCTACACCACCATAAATATAAAGCGGGTTGTATGCTTTTGACGGCGATTCAGCAACAGCCATGGCTGCTGCGTGGGCGAATTGGTTCGAGGCTCCTACGACAAACGTTTCAAACGTGTACTTGGGATTTAGCGGTAAGTCAACAGGTTCAATATCAACGAATCTCGCTGCGGGTGAGGCAAATTCCTCTTCCTCTAAATCGAAAAACGAGTTCTGATTGTCAAGTTTTATTGGTGTTTGTATAGGGAGGTTATTATCAGGTTGAGGGGAGTTGTTTTGTCCTTTTATGATGAATCGCATCTGTAAATGACCTAAGTTTAGTTCTTTTAGTGAGTCTTTAATAACATCCATGTAGTTATCTACCACCCAATCACGGAACATCTCATTGGCAACCTCAACGATGATGTTATTGTCTTTAATTTCTATGAAATTCATGGATAAAAACCACGCGCTATAACTCTGATGATTCACCCTTTTCTCAATCATTCCTAGAATTGACTCCCACGTCGCCATCGTCATATCTTCGTTGTCCTAAATGTAATCTTTAAGTTCTATCTGCAATATTGAAAATGGCAAACCCAGATTGCATTTAAGAGTCATTGATATTTAATAACTAATGTTTTTTTCCACAACTTTTCCACAGCCCTGTTATAATCCACCTGAAAATAAGTTTTAAGTACGTAACATTATAAATTACAATAATTTAACCTGTTGAAAACTTTTGCTAGGGTAACATATTTTCCATTCTTTTGCAAGAGAAATCCACAGCTAATCCCAAATTTATACATTCTTGATTGAATTAACGGAGTGCTAGCTTTGATCTGCGGGAAGCAAACGACCACCCCAGTAGAAGGAGGCCGACGACAAGCGAACATCGCTATAAATAATGGGAGGCACGATTCAGGGGCAAACGACTATCACAGTAGAAAGAAGCCGACAAAGGCTGCTTGTGAGAAACCAGCTCCATCCAGATTCTAAGTGCAGAGATCGAGAAACAGACAGGCGTTGCTTATGAAGAGTATATGCAATTTGCAATATTAATCGTTTTTTTCTGCTGGCTTATATGAATCAAGAATTCTGCGACCTTCGGTACTATTGGGATCAATTGTCCGAATGTGCTTCTTTCCCTTCATTTCCCAGATAGCGGTTATTACTCCTTCTTTTTCAACTGCATGGTAGATAATTTCTTCATTGGCATTTGATTGGACTTGATTCTCGTTATTTAACATTGTTACCTCCCAACGTTAAAATTACCCGGTATGTACACCGTTTGTGTCGGCCAAGATGGACGATTTTGGTTCTCGGATTAAAGTAGAAGGCTCTTTTTCATTAGGCCTTATGGTGTTGACAACACCTTCCAGCATTGCACCTTCATCAACTTTGAGGATAGGTGTGAAAATATCTCCCTGGACTCGACCTGTGGATAATAGGTGAATCTTTTCAGTAGCAACCACGTTTCCAGTGATTGTCCCGCCTAATGTTAGTACAGCAACCTCAACGTTTCCTTCGACAAGACCATGTTCACCTATGACGAGTTCTCCTTCGGAAAATATACCTCCCTTAAGCCTTCCGTGTAGGTGAAGAACATCGGAAAATCGTAAATCTCCAACGATTTCTGTTCCTAGATCGAGGAATCCACGTACTTGAGGAGCTTTGAGATTGCGAAATTTCATGTTGGTGTTCTTCCTCATTGCATGAGAATTTTATAAATTCGATCAAAGTCTTCATCTGAGTAAAACTCTATCTCTAGTTTTCCTCCTTTTGCGGTAGGAAAGACACGGATTTGGGTGTTAAGCTTCCGACGGAGCTTTTCAACAGCAGCGTGTACATTTGCGTCAAAGGTGACTTGCTGCTTGGGCTTTTTGTTGGTTACCTTTTTTGTCGCATTGTTCAATTTTTGTACTGCTTGCTCTGTGGCACGGACAGAAAGGCCTTTCGCAATAACCTCATGGGCGAGTTGTCGTTGCAAGTCAAGCGTCATGAGTCCCAAAATTGCACGAGCGTGACCCATTGAAAGGCGCTCCTGCTCTACCAGCTCCTGAATGTCTTTTGGAAGTTTAAGTAAGCGAACGTAGTTCGTTATCGAAGTTCGATCTCGTCCCACTCGCTTAGCTACCTCCTCCTGGGTTATCCCCAGCACATCAATAAGTTTTTGAAAAGCTTGAGCTTCTTCGATTGGATTCAAATTTTCGCGTTGAATATTTTCTATCAGGGAAAGTTCAAGGACCTTTTCGTCGGGTATATCGCGAACAACAACAGGAACCCTTTTTAGCCCAGCCATTTGGGAAGCACGCCAACGGCGCTCGCCAGATATTAGTTGGTATCGAAATCCATTTCGACGAACTAGTAACGGTTGCACGATCCCGTTTTCGCGAATAGATTGTGCTAACTCTTCTAGTTTTTGGGTATTGAAGCTGGTTCGAGGTTGATACTCACTGGGATCAATAGAGTCAATGTCAACTTCTATAAACTGTTCCTCGCGAGGTTGGGCTTCAGCTAGTAATGCACTAAGCCCCCTGCCGAGCGCTCTTCTTGTCATTGTTATATCTCACCTCCTGAGCTAAGTTACGATAGCGTTCAGCCCCTCTAGACCGTGAGTCATATAGGATGATTGGCTTGCCATGACTGGGCGCCTCTGCTAGTCTCACATTGCGAGGAATGACAGTTTTGAAAACCTGTGAGCCGAGAAAATCTCGTAAGTCGCTGACTACTTGACTTGATAGGTTTGTTCGTTCGTCATGCATAGTCAGCAAAAACCCCTCAATTGACAGAGTAGGGTTCAGTGTACGCCTGATGCGAACAAGAGTGTCCCACAGGTCAGAAACGCCCTCCAGAGCAAAGTATTCACATTGAATAGGTATTAAGACAGAGTCAGCCGCTGTAAGGGCATTAAGTGTTAGCAATCCAAGTGAGGGAGGGCAATCAATGATAATGTAATCGTATGAATCCCTAATGGGATCAAGAACTTGCTTAAGTTTGAATTCACGTCGCTCAAGCTCAACCATTTCCAGCTCAGCACCCGTAAGATTTCGGTCCGATGGACAGACAAAAAGGCTCTCAATTTCTGTCGGCTGTATTACAGTATGGATAGGCTCATCTAGGACAAGCACGTGGTACATGCTTCTGGTGAAGGCTTGCCTTTTAATACCCATACCTGATGTTGCATTAGCTTGAGGATCAAGGTCTATAAGGAGCGTCTTAGCTTTAGCCTCTGCCATAGAGGCAGCGAGGTTTATGGCAGTCGTAGTCTTTCCTACTCCCCCTTTTTGGTTGGCTATTGATATGATTCGTCCCATATGCAAGGACTCTCATCCAAGTTTTCTTGAAAATACCACAATTCAATAGAAAATGAAAGGAAAATAATCGAAACGGGGGTTGTTTCACGTGAAACCAAAATCCGCATCAAATTAAGGGTTTCGGCACGGCCAAAAATGATCGAAACAGGGTTTCGTTTCACGTGAAACGCTGTTAAGTCTCATATCAAATGCCGGGTGAAGATCGCAGATTGCCGCTCAGGCGGTTCAGGTCTCGGCGGGCTTTTGGGCTCCATGAACGTGGGTTTTTCCGCCGCAATTGGTATTAGTTTCACGTGGAACAATTTTTAATAATGAAATAATCCAGCGATTCCTTGATAAAGGGATTTTGTATCTGGTGGCATCCCAATTTTCTTTGAATAAGTCTAAGCATTTGTAAAACAGTTCATTGCCGGAAAAAAACAGGATTTGATAGCAGGCTTTGGCAAATAAAAAAATCTCCGGCAAGATAGTTGCCATTTTATCAATAGCACGGCAAGAGACCAAATCAAAACACTGGTTTTGGTACTCTTGAAATCGCCCATGAAAAACGGCAATGTTCGAAAGTCCAAGCTCTCGCGATATGTTTTTAAGGAATGAAGCCTTGCGAGATTGGCTTTCGATGAGAACCACTTTAAGCGTTGGTCTTATAGTAGCTAGCACAATACCTGGAAACCCCGGACCTGACCCAATATCAACTAGTGATTCCAGCTGTGGTTGGATGAACTGGGAAGCATAGAGCGACTCCAAATAATGAATCCTGGCTGCTTCATAGGGATCAACCACCGATGTTAAGTGTGCAACTTTGTTCCACTTGAGCATGGCTATATAGTGGTCAGAGAGGGCTTTTGCGAGCGCATCGTTCATATTGAGCCCAAAAGATGGGGCTAGTTGGTGAAGAGCCTGCTGGAAGGCAGCCGCTCTATCGTGGTGCTTTTGTTTGGTCACGTTTGGATCGAAGTTGAATATGAAGATACAGAAGAGAGATAGCTGCTGGCGTGACTCCAGGAATTCTGCGGGCTTGCCCAATTGTACGCGGAAGAACTCGTGTGAACTTTTCGACCATCTCGCGAGAGAGACCGGGGATACTCTGATAATCAAGAGTAGGTGGGATTGGCTGTGAGTCAGCTTTATCTATTTTCCGTGCAAGTTGTTGTTGATTGATGGCATATCCTTCATACTTGAAGTCATTAACAACGACGGATAGTTCTTCTGGGCTTAGATCTTCCCTGAGAGCTGGTGGAATGAATTGAATGAGGTGTTGCCATGAAACTTCTGGTCTACGAATCAGGTTGGCTATTTGAGTTGGTTCGGTTAGTTTGATCGCTGTTTGGTGATAAAAGAGTTCAGCACCGGGAGATTGTGGAGAGATTTTTTGATTGATAAAGAAGCTTTTCAATTGGCTTATCCGTTTCTGTTTGCTGAGGAATGAGAAGTAACGGTCGCTAGAAATCAGTCCTAGACGGTACCCAATTTCCGTGAGTCTTGCATCCGCATTATCGTAACGCAAAAGGAGTCTGGTTTCTGCCCGAGATGTAAACATTCGATAAGGTTCATCAACCCCCTTGGTTACTAGATCATCAATTAAGATACCGATGTAACTTTGAGTTCGAGGTAAAATCAGTGGATCATCGCCTCGTGCTCTTAGTGCTGCATTGATGCCTGCCATGATTCCTTGGGCCGCTGCTTCTTCGTATCCTGTTGTTCCGTTGATTTGTCCCGCATGAAACAATCCTTGAATCTTTTTGGTTTCAAGCCATGGGTGTAGTTCAGTTGGATCCACGAAGTCGTATTCGATGGCATAGGCAGGACGGATGAATTTGACTTTTTCAAGGCCTGGAATTGTTCTCAGCATTTTCAGTTGAATATCTGCTGGCAGGCTTGAAGACAATCCGTTTGGGTAAATTTCGTTTGTGTAATATCCTTCGGGTTCAAGAAAGATCTGGTGACGCTCTTTGTCGGAAAACTTAACCACTTTATCCTCTATTGAAGGACAGTAACGTGGTCCGATTCCAACGATTGATCCGCTATAAAGTGCAGATTTATCAATGTTTTGTCTGATTATCTCGTGTGTCTTTTGTGTTGTATAGGCGATGAAGCAATCAATCTGAGGTTGCTTAATTCTATCTGTGGTAAAAGAAAATGGGACAGGTTGATCATCGCCTGGTTGTCGCTCAGTTGCTGAAAAGTCAATTGTTCGGCCATCGAGTCTAGGTGGTGTACCTGTTTTCAGGCGACCAACACGGAATTTGAATCCTTTGATGGATTCGGCCAAGCGAATGGACGCTTTCTCTCCGCACCGTCCGGCTGTGAAGGTTGTTCTGCCGATATGGATAAGGCCGTTCAAGAACGTGCCGGTTGTCATAACGACTGCTTTTGCGCCAAGCCGTCTGTGGTCTGTTAGCTCAACGCCAATAACGCGGGCTTTATCTATTATGAGGTCAACAACTTCTCCTTCAATAATTTGGAGATTAGGCAGTTGAGCCAGCCTGCGTTGCATTTCACTTCTATAGGCAGTTCGATCTGCTTGGGCACGGGGTGACTGAACGGCTGGACCACGACTACGATTGAGCAAGCGAAAATGGATACCGATACGATCAATAACTTGACCCATGATACCGCCTAGGGCATCAATCTCCCTTACTAGGTGCCCTTTGGCTATTCCGCCAATGGCTGGATTGCAGGACATCTGGGCGATGAGGTCTTTCTTGATTGAAATTAAAGCTGTACGCTGTCCCATGCAAGCTGATGCCCATGCCGCCTCACACCCAGCATGGCCACCTCCGACTACGATGACATCGAATTGGTCGTCGAACTGGTATCGAGTCATTTGCCCGTTCATTTGCCTATACAGAATGTGGAAAATATCTTGTCCAGTATATCTTCAATTGTCGTTTCCCCGGTTATTTCTCCCAACAGTCTCAAGCCTTGATGTAAGCCTACAAGAACCACTTCCTCTGAGTAACCTTCCTCTGCTGCTTTCCGTGCCTCTTTCAGCGATTCGATCACCCGTACAATCAGATCGTGGTGTCGAGAATTGGTGAGTATAACATTTTCTACACCCACCGTACTATGTTGTGTAACCATTTCCACAATTTTTTTTCTTAGCTCGTCAAATCCTGCTGTGGTTAATGCAGAAACACGGACCCAAGCTGAGCCGTTAGCAGCCGATTCGATTCTCTCGTATGTAAGTTCAGATGGAAGGTCAGATTTATTGATCGCAATCAGTCTTGGGAACGGTTTAGTGTCGGATAGAATATTCATATCTTCTTGTGTTAATTCCTCGGCTCCATTGAGAACCACCAAAATTAAATCAGCCTCTGTCATAACGGTGCGAGTACGAACAACTCCTAACTTTTCAACTGGGTCGGTTGATGAACGGATACCCGCCGTGTCAGTGAGGTAAACGGGTATTCCCTCGATTGAAACAGCATCGCTTAAGGTATCACGGGTTGTGCCTGGGATGTCTGTCACAATGGCTCTCTCTTTGTTTAATAATCTATTGAAAATGCTGGACTTACCAACGTTAGGCCGACCTACAATGACAAGCTCGATGCCTTCGCGGAGAATGCGCCCATAGCCAAAAGACTGTTCTAATGTAGTTAATTCCTTCAAAAGTTCATCAAGCTTGATGCTCATGCGGTCTAAAGACTCAGGGCTGACGTCGTCCTCAACAAATTCGACAGCGGTCTCAAGGTGGACGATCATCTCTTTGAGGCATTCTTTGATGGGCTGTAGTTGTTTTGACAAACTGCCTTGTAGCTGCTGAACGGCCACCTTGGCCTGATGGGTTGTCTGAGCCTCGACCAGGTCACGTACCGCCTCGGCTTGAGTAAGGTCAATACGCCCGTTGAGAAAGGCACGCAGCGTAAATTCCCCAGGTTGAGCTGGTCTAGCTCCTCGTTCGATGGTGAGCTCTAGAAGGCGGCGCAGTACAATCGGACTGCCGTGGCAACCGATCTCGACGAGGTCTTCCCCAGTATAGGATTTTGGTTTCTGGAAGAACGTGACGACAGCTTCATCTATAATTTCGCCTGATTGGGGATCAAAGATATAGCCGACACGCGCCATGTTGGCAGCAAGAGGGCGCTGGTCTCGAGCGCGGAAGAGCTGCTCAGTAATGGATAGGGACTTACTTCCGCTCAAGCGAACAATACCAATGCCACCACGGCCTGGCGCCGTCGCTATAGCGCTGATCGTATCGTCAAGGTTCGTGTTCTCGAACACACCGAGGTTTTATAATACCAAATACCGAGTGAAGATTGCACATTGCCGCTCAGTCAGTTCAGGTTCTGCCATGCTTCTTGGCTCCGTGAACGTGATCGTTCTCTTCACAATTGGTATAAGCCCTGCTCAACTTGCAGCTTCAGTTTGTTTGGGCTCCAGGGTTGTTTGGGTTTGCTCGGCACTCGCTTGAATCATGCGATTGATCACCAGTTGTTGGGCAGTTGCCACGATGTTACTGAACATCCAATAGAGTACCAAGCCGCTAGGGGCTTTCCAGAAGAATAAGAAGGTGAACAGCACGGGCATCAGCACGCCCATCATGATTTTTTGAATTTTCTGTTGGGCCACCTGTGCTGGATCGTCTGGAGCGACAGGCGGAGGTGGCATCACAAATGTTTGGGCCATCATAGAAAGGCACATCAAAATCGGCAACACGTGCATGTCGAAACCGAACAAAGAGACGGTATCGGGTTGCGAAAGGTTATTGATCCATCCAAAAAAGGGGGCGTGGCGCACATCAATAGAAACTGTCAGCAACACAAAAAAGGCCCAGAAGAATGGCAATTGTACAAGCAACGGCAGGCATCCGCCCAACGGGTTGGCTTGGCGCATCAAGCGAATTTGCTCCATCTGGAGCTCTTTTAGCTTGGGATCGTCTTTCTTCAATCGTTTCATTTGGTTTTGCAGCTCTTTCATCTTTGGCTGCATAGCTTGCGCTTGTCTCATTTTGATAGCGCCCTTCCACTTCAAGGGAAAGAAGAGCATGTTGATGACGAAGGTGATCAGAAGAATGGCTACTCCGTAGTTATGCGTGAGTTTGTAGGCCAGGTTCATGACGGGGATCAAGAAACCGACGACAATCGGTTTAATGATCGAGGTCATGAATCCGTATCTGATCAAGTGCTCAAGGCTTGGGTTTTTCAGTTCCCGACCCAGTTCAGCGAGAATTTTATGGTCTTTAGGCCCGACGAACATCCGATGGGTGATCTGTTGAGGAATCGGTGTCAGTGTGGCGATAATCGGCTTTGGTGTCTCTGTGCCGTTGATATTGACCATCTGGGTTGTATGGCGAATGCTTGCTTGGGCTACCGGCTGGGCGAGGATCAGAGCCAGGGCGAAGTAGTTGTCATCGGCACTGATCCAGTTGATTTGACCAGTCATTTGCTGAACACTGGTGTTACTGGCATCAACGCGTTCCACGACGCCGTTGACATCTGCTACGACGCTTGGACCAGCAATGTAGCCTCCAAGCTCAGTGACACTCTGATCACCGAAGTTCGGTCCCAGAACTATCTGTGTATCTAGGGGCTGTCCGTTTTGCCGCACTGTGACGGCGTATTCAAAATCATATCGGTTTCCGCGGAACACAAATCGCTTGACCACTTCCAGCCCATTTGCTTGCAAAGAGAAGATAAGTACATGACTGTCGCTTTCGCCCAATTCCATCGTCTCAGCAGATTGGGAGACGGCGTAGGTATGGGATTTGAGTGTTTGGTTAATCTGTTGGTCAGAGGTAACGAGTTCCAGAGGCGCGCCCAGCTTGTCTAAGACATCCCGCGATTGTGTGATGAGTTCTAACTCTTTGCCATCGGCTCCCCGAATGAGTGGGCGCAACCCTGCGTAATTTTTCTTAATTGTCCAGCTAACGGGCACGGCACCTCGCGTCGTGAAGGTGGCGCGCCAGTATGGCGTTTGTACTTTAATCAGCCGTTCTGGCGCTGGCGGCGCATTGGTGGAAGGCTGCTCCGGCGGTAGAGGCGAGCTGGTCACAGGTGGTTGGTTGGACGTGCTCAGATTGGTATCGGGTGAAGCTGTTTCAGGCTTGGTTGCTGTTTGCGTGTGCGACGCGGGGGGCGGCACTTCCTGGGGCGGGAACAGGTAGTACCAAACAACCAGCACCAGTGTTGAGAGAACGATGAAAAGTAGGTGTCGCTTTTCCATAGGAATTAGTTTTCAGTTTTGTCAGTGCGCTTCATGTCTCCTTGACGCTGAACGACTGGCCAGTGTCGCCCATTGGCTCGTCAGTGGGTGGATCATACCCGCCCTGATGAAACGGATGACATCGCAGAAGGCGGCGCAAACTCATGATCAATCCTTGTCGAACGCCAAACCGCTCGATGGCTTGTTTTGCGTACTCAGAGCAGCTCGGGATGAAACGACACGAAGGCAAGAGCAATGGTGAGACGCCATACTGATAGGCGAGAATTGGCAAAGTCACCATTTGTTTGCCAAGCTGTTGCCACGTCATCGATTCGTTTCGCTTGCCTCCATCAATTTTTCAATAAAACGTCGGAATTGTTTGTCCACCTCAGCGTATGTCGCGTTGATCATAGAGTGTTTGACATTGACGACGATATCCATTGGAACAGGAAAAAACCGTTTGTTTCGGCGAAATGTTTCCTTCAGGAGTCGCTTGCAGCGATTTCGCACCACGGCCCTACCGATGCGTTTGGTGACGGTGATGCCCAAGCGGCATACGTCCTGGGCGTTATCAAGCACAAAGATCGTGAATAAAGGGAAATGGTAGCGCCGGCCACGGCTGTAGACCTGCCGGAAATCAGCTTGTTTGAGGATTCGCTCGTGTTTGCTGAAGCGCTCATTGGGATGCATTAATAGTGATGTGGTGTGAGGCGCTTTCGGCCCTTAGCGCGACGACGCTTGAGCACCTCACGGCCTCCGCGCGATCTCATACGGGCGCGGAATCCATGGGTCTTGGCGCGTCGCCGATTATTGGGTTGATAAGTACGTTTCATGATGAGATGACTCCTAATTGATTCTGAAACGAAAGAGAATACAAAGCCGCTAAGGGGCTGTCAAGCACATCGTTGATGCGTTTGACGCATGCCGATGACCTCGCTAGAATGGCTTGGCCGAAAGATCATGAGAGAGCTGACAGTCTCCGTTATCATTCCTACCTATCGTCGCGAAGCGGAGCTTTGTCATACGCTACAACAACTCCTCGATCAGGATTATCCACCTGATGAAATCTTAGTCATTGATCAAACGCCTCAGCACGAGCCGGCGACTGAGGCATTTCTCAACCAATTGGCAGTGGCGGGAACGATCCGTCTTATTCACCAGCAAATGCCCAGCGCGTCGCGGGCACGCAATTGTGGGATCGTCGAGGCCGCAGGCGAGATTTTGCTATTTCTTGATGATGACATCCTGATTGAAAAGGATTTCATTCGCGCCCATCTGACCAATTTCCGTGATCCGTCGGTCGCTGCCGTGACAGGCGCGATTTGGTCTGAGCGTGGTCAGCCGCTGCCGCTGATTTACGAGCTGCCGGCCATCACGCAACAACAGCCGCTCGGCTGGATGCAGGTGCCGGCAAACCTGGCTATCCGCACAGAAAAGATTTTGCTGCTTTCCGGTAATTGTTCGGTTCGCCGCTCGGTAGCGCGGCGCGTTGGCGGCTTTGATGAAAACTATGGCCGCTATGATTACCATGCTGATTATGATTTTGGCTGGCGCATTCATCTGGCTGGCGGAAAGATTCTGCATGAGCCACGTGCTGGCATTCATCATCTGGCTGCGCCGCGCGGTGGATGTCGTGTCGAGCGGCGGCGAAGGTCTGTGCCTGAGGTTGAAGAGTTACGGCCCAAGTTTTATTTCTTCTTCAAAAACTTTCCAACATATCATAGCGCCGTCCCAATTCTGAAGCTCTTGCGCCAGCACGTGGTCAATCGAGCCAATATCCTACGACCCGATTGTCTGGTTATAAGCCTCTGGCGTGCGTTGGTTGCGTTGATTCGAGCTGCGTATGAAGCCACGTTTATTGGCGAGCGCACACTACATCAGACAATGTTTGATCAAGCTAACCGGATGTCAACGGCGCGAACTCAGCATCTATGAAGCTGCTGCAAATCAATGAACACTATGCGCCAGTTGGCGGTGTTGAGCAATATCTGCTGGAGACATCTGCGCATCTAGAGCGACGTGGCGTGACGGTCGCTGTGCTATATGCTGCTTCATCGGATCGGTTATTCCACGTGCCCGACCGGCAAGAGATTCATCTAGCCTGCTTGCGGCAAGCATCGGGCTTCAGCCGTTCGCAACGATTCGAGCGCGTCCGACAAGCTATCGAACAGATAGCTCCTGATGTGATTCAGGTGCACAACCTAGATGAGCCTGACGTGATAGAGTACTTAGCCACATTGCGACCAACCGTACAATTTGTTCATGCGCATAGCGTCAAGTTTTGCCCCGGCAACGGAAAGTTTTATCGGCGGACGCAGGAGGTTTGTCGTCGGCCGTTCGGCCCCTATTGTTTGATGGCGCCGTACCTTCACCATTGCGGCAGTCAGCGGCCCTGGCGGATTGTCTCCAGTTATGGCGTCGTGCGCCGTTGGCTAGAGGTGGTGCCGAAACTATCCAAGCTCATCGTAGCCAGCCACTACATGAAGCAAGAACTGATCAGTGTGGGCATTGATGCTGAGCATCTCGTGGTTAATCCAATTGGGATAGACATTCACGCAGGTCTGGTTGATGAGCCACTGATTTCCCTTGACCCGCCGGTGTTGTTATTTGTTGGTCGGCTCTATGAGGTCAAGGGGCCTCACTACCTGTTGGCGGCGTTGGAGTATATTGACATGCCTTGTCGGGTCGTGATTGTCGGCGATGGCCCAGAACGCGAGCAGCTCAGGCGAATGGCCGCCAACTGCCCGGCGCGTCATCTGATCGAATTCACAGGCTGGATTGAGCAGGATGAGCTTGAGCGCTGTTATCGTCACGCCAGTGTGGTCGTTGTTCCGTCACTGTGGCCTGAGCCATTCGGCTTAGTTGGTGTGGAGGCGCTTAAGCATGGCAAGCCGGTTGTCGCGTTTGCTGTTGGTGGCATTTCTGAATGGTTGCATGATGGCGAAAACGGATTTTCGGTGGAAGTGAAAAACCTCCCTGCGCTGGCTGGAGCCATTAAGAAAATTCTGAGTGATTCGCAGCTAGCCGCGGCGATGAGCCGACAGGCGCGCCGGCTGGCCGTTGAGCGATTTAACATCGAGCGACACGTTGATACCCTGCTACAAATCTACCAACAGGCATGCGCTGCTCAGCAATCAAAACGCTGGGATGCGTTAGCGACCTTTCCATATCGGCGGTGACTTGCTGTTGTATGAGGCTGGCCATACTCTGTCCGGATTTTCCGCCTGAGCGCAGCGCGCTGGCCGACCATACAGCGGCGCTGGCGGCGCATCTCGGTCAACAGGCTGAAGTCGCCGTCATCACCTCGCAGCGCAACAGCGGTGCTCACTCGATGGTCGGTGTGCGTGTCGAGCCATGCGTCCGGTCGTGGAATCTCTTCGGGATCATTCGCGTTCAACAAGTGCTCTGCGAATTTCAACCTGATTGGTTGATCGTACAGTATGTGCCGCACATGTATGGTCGAGCCGGCATCAACCTGGCGTTGCCGTTGATGCTCTGGTGGTGGCGACTTCACGGCTATAGGATTTTTCTTTTGCTTCATGAACTCTATCTGGCTTGGTCGCTCAGACCGAAGCGTATGATTGCCGGTCTGCTGCAACGACTCATGCTGATGATGTGCGTTGCGGCGGCCTGTCGGGTTGGTGTTTCGACGCAGGTATGGCAGCAGAAACTCCAACGATTATTTCCGATGTGGCTCTCTCATTTTCATTACTTGCCATCGCCATCGAACATTCCGGTGACGATTGTCAGCGACGCGGAGAAGAGAGCGACGCGAGCACAACTTGGACTGGCTGGCGACAGTTTCGTTGTAGGATTATTCGGTACGCTTCACGATTCCGTATTGCTTTCGTATGTCAGGGAGAGTTTGTCCGCGCTTCAGGCGTGTGGTCAACGGACGCAAGTGCTCTATGTTGGCCCGGCTTCTGGAGAGCTAGCGGGTTCGCTTGGCAGTTCTGAACATGGCATGAACTGGCAGGTGATATGTACGGGTTACGTTGAGCCGGCGTGGGTCTCTCGTTACTTATCGCTGATGGATGTGCTGTTGCTGCCGCTGGTGGACGGCGTCTCGAGTCGGCGATCCTCGCTCATGGCGGCGCTCAGTCATCGTCTTGCTGTTGTGACCACGTCGGGTCCGGGAACCGATCCATTGCTTACCAACTCGGCCGCGCTGACTCTGTCGCCTGTCAACGATCAGCAGGCTTTTGTCGCTAATGTCTGCATGCTGGCCACTGATCAGGCGCGGCGACGCCAACTGGCCGAGGCTGGCGAAAGGCTTTACCGGGATCATTTCAGTTGGCCGGTTGTCACACAGCGGCTCCTATCCATCATGGAGAATGCGCATGAGCGCGCCTAGGAAAATCCTGTTGGTTTTCCCTGTCGGTGAGCGTGGTGGCGCCGAGCGTGTCTTTGCGGCTATCGCGCGCCATCTGGATCGGAGGCGATTTGAGCCGGTAGCGTGGTTTTTGCGGCCCGGCTCGCTCGTGCAAGAAATTCAAGCGCTCGGTGTTCCAACATTCCTCGATCCGATCACGCGACTGAGCGATCCGGTCAATTACTGGCGAACGGTGAAAGCTGGGCGGCAGCTTATCATCAACGAGTCTATTCAACTGGTGTTAAGTTCGCTCGGATATGGTCATCTATATGGTGGCGTAGCGGCGCTCTGCGCCAACGTTGATGCAATATGGTGGCAGCACGGCATTGCCTCGCTCACCAATTGGATTGATCAACTGGCTGCCGCCGTCCCGGCCAAACTTATCATCACGAGTTCATATATTGCAGCGCGCGCGCATGCCGACGCCTTGAGTTTGAACGGAACGCCACTGACCATCATTCATCCTGGCATTGAACCGGCGCCGGACAGAGTGTGGGATCGTCAACTGGTCTTGAAAGAATTTGGCATCGAGCCGGGAGCGACCGTCGTCGCCGCCATCAGCCGTCTCCAGCCCGGCAAAGGACAGGATGTGCTGATCCGCGCAGCTTCGCTGCTGATCGAGCGCTATCGGCAGGTCATGTTTCTAGTTGTCGGCAGCGAGCTGTTCAATAAGAGCCAGGGCTATGAATCAATGTTGAAGCGATTAGCTGTGGAGCTAGGCGTGGCCGATCATATTGTCTTCACCGGATTGCGTCATGACATTGATCGTCTCCTGAGTGCGATTGACGTCTTCGTGCATCCGGCCACAGCGCCCGAATCATTTGGTCTGGCTGTTGTCGAAGCGATGGCCGCTGGCAAGCCGGTGATTGTGACTGATGTCGGCGGCCCGCGCGAGACGGTCGTTGACGGCTACACCGGAATGATCATACCGCCACGCGATGTTCAGCAACTCGTCCACGCGCTCGCGGTGTTGATCGAGCGTCCCTCGTTACGAGAGGCGATGGGTCAAGCCGCGCGCGCGCACGTGCTGGAGCATTTCAGCCAGCAGACGATGATCCGAAAGGTCGAATCGGCGCTGGCGGCTGTGTTAGAGTGTTGACCAATGACGGAACCGGCTGGCCCAGAATTTTATACCGGCGATTACTACCGCACGCGATGTGGCGGTCACGAGCTATTCGATTCATTCGATGGGCGTGAGCTTGAACCGATTCGCCGAAAAGCTATTGAACTAGCCCAACCGGGACCTGGGCAGCTCATCTTGGATGTCGGTTGTGGACGTGGCGAAATTGTCTTGGCCTGCGCACTACGGGGCGCGCGCGCTATCGGCATTGATTTCAGCCCGCATGCTATTGAGCTGACCCGACATTTGCTGAACAAACTCCCGGCCGACGCCGCAGCGGCCGTTGTTCAGATGGATGCGGCTGATTTAGGATTTTGCTCCAATCAGTTCGATTCGATCCTGATGTTGGATTTCGTCGAACATGTCCCGCAAGATCGGCTGCGCCAGATCATTGCCCGTTGTCATGCCCTGTTGAAGCCGGGTGGGCGACTGATCATTCACACTGGACCGACGCAAGAATTCATTCGCTATGGACAGCACGCCAAGCGTCTGTTATACAAGCTGCTTGGGCGACCCGTTCCAGCCCTGATTACGTGGGAGGGCGAAGCGCGGCTGGCCGGTCATTGTAATTTGCATACCAAGCAGAGTCTTCGAGAAGCAATGGCAGTATTCGAGCAAAAATCGGTGCAATACCATTTTGCTATTGAGCAGGGATGGCTCAAGCGGTTGGTCCGAACAAGCGGCTTGACCCGTTATTTCGCTTTTCATTTGTGGGGCATTGGTGTTAAACGTTCATCATAAGTCATCAATGGTGGTTTCATTCAGATTGTTCTGGCAGGATTAGAAAGCGCGGATTGAGAAGCAATCACACGAGACCATCAGCGGTGGTTTCATTCAGATTGTTCTGGCAGGATGAGAAAGCGCGGATTGAGAAGCAATCACACGAAACCATCAGCGGTGGTTTCATTCAAGCTGTTCTCACAGGAAGGCTATGGACATAAGGACGTATGGACGGAGGGCGGATAAGGCGCCTGTTCTCATTGCTGGTTATCCGCGCCGACGCTCGCCTGCACTGGTTGGTCTGGGATGGCGTGATCTGTTCGTTCAGGATCAGCTCGTGCATAGCGCATTGATTGGCACGATTGTCATCGGCTTTTTCATCGCCTATATCAAGGATCGTTATCCGATTCCGCTAAGCTATTTCCTATTCGACATCGGTCTGGGTGTGACGCTGTTATTTTGGTTGACGGGAACGGATCGGCTCTCTCATCTGCGGCTGCCGCGAACGCCGCTGACGCTGCCGCTGCTGATTTTCTACATGGTGTGCTTTGTCTACATTTTCTTTCCTGATGTTCCGTTGCTGGTTAGTCTATCAGCCTTTCGCGGCTGGTGTGTATCATCGCTGGCGTTTTTCATCGGTTATGATCTCATCAAATCCGAGCGGCATGTTGAGTTCTACCTGCGTCTTGTTATTCTGCTAGGGATGATCGCCGGCGCCTACGGCATCTACCAATATGCGGCTGGCATCGAGAGTGTGCTGAGCGACGATGTCATCGCTTCGCAGCGTCACCAGTTTGCTACCTATGTCACCGAGGAAGGTGAGTTGGAATTTCGCATTTTTTCCACGTTCGTCTCGGCAGGCGCATTCGGTACAATGATGTCATATACCAGCTTCATCGCGTTGGCGCTCGCCATCAGCGATAAGGTTTCAACGCGCCAGAAGGTGCTACTGGGATTGGCGATCCTGCCGATGTTGACCAGCCTTGTGCTAACCGGCACGCGCGCAGCGTTGCTCATGATGGTGATTGGCGTGGTGATTCTTTACTGGTACAAGCGCCATTTCCGCATCTATGTCACGGTCATGATTCTGATCCTGATAGGCGTTCAACTCGGCATCAGCCTGACGGAAGGGCGCGCCGCGAGCCGGTTCGCTTCGTTGACCAACCTCGACGTGTTGCTCGGGCGGCTATCCAATCCGTTCATTACTGGCTGGGAATCGCTCATGCAAGCGCCATTGGGGCATGGCCTCGGCGTCACCGGTCATGGCGTGCCGTTCTATCTGCTGCAACAGTATCCAACATTGCAGCTCATCTTTTCCGATGGTGATTATGGACGAATCATGGTGGAAATGGGCATCGTGGGCTTGGCGCTGCTCTCGTTGATCATGCTGACGGCCATTCGAGGTGGTGTTAAATCACTGCGGATGCTACGCACGACGCCATCACAAGATGCCGCATTGGCCATCTTCGGCAGCAGCGTGATGGTTGGCATTACAACGTTGGTTGGCTCACCATTTCTCGGCATTCCTCATGGCTTGTTGTGGTGGTTTTTCATGGGCGCGCTGTTCAAATTGCAGATAATCTGGGCTGACCGCCGACAAGGCGCGGCGATTGAGGTCGCTCGACGCCAGGTGGCGACTGCTGCTGCACGCCGCCGTGCGAACGTAGCGCCGTGATGAAAATAGCCTTCGTTGTGCATGACTATCACAAAGCCGGCGGCCACAGCCGGTATGTGGCCGAGTTGGCCGAACGCTTCGCTCGCGAGCACGACGTGCATGTATTCGCCAACCGGATCGAAGGTGATCAGCCGGCCAACATTCATTTCCATCATGTCCCAGCGTGGCGCGCGAGCGCGTTGAGCACGATCCTGACCTTCATCCTGCCGGCGACGCTGAAACTCACCGACCCGTTCGAGATCGTTCACGCTCAAGGTTTGTCCTGTTGGCGGGCTGATGTAGTGACGGCGCACATTTGTCAGGAAGGCTGGTTTGCCGCACAGGCAGCGTATCAAGGCGGACTCACTTGGCAGCAACGCCTCTTTCGCGCGCTCGTCGGACGGATGGAACGATGGGTCTATCAGCCAGCGCATTCATCGCACGTCATTGCCATTTCCCAAGCCGTGCGCCAGGATTTACGCCAGCACTACGGTCGCACACAAAATGTGCATGTGATTCATCACGGCGTGGACGTCACACGATTTCATCCGAATCAACGAGCGCGCCATCGGGCGCATACACGCGCCGTATGGGGATTGGCCGACACAGATTTCGTCGCCCTGTACGTCGGTGATTTGCAGAAAGGCGCTGCCACAGCCATTGAAGCCATCGCTCGCGTCGAGGGCGCGCGATTGGTTTTCGTCTCCCGCTCACAAGCAGATTCCTATCGGCAACAAGCAACAGCATTGAATGCCGGCGACCGCGTCATCTTTTGTCCGCCGACCGACCAGATTGAACGAATCTACGCTGCCGCCGACGCGCTCTTATTCCCCACGTTCTACGATGCGTTCGGCATGGTCATTACGGAAGCGATGGCGATGGGCTTGCCGGTTGTCACAAGTCGGGCAGCAGGCGCCGCCGAATTGATCGAGCATGAACGGAGCGGCATCATCGTTGAAAAAGCCGATGATGCCACATCATTCAGCGTGGCCTTGCGACGCTTGATGACTGACGTTCAGCTCAGAGAACGACTCGGCGCAAACGCTCGCCAAACGGTTGAAGCACGCACGTGGGATCACGTCGCCGAACAAACAATGGCCGTCTACCGACGAGCGTATGAGCAAAAACACTCGGCCAAACCAACAATTGCGTTTCTGATCAACGGCGGTCCAACCACCCCCTTGAGCGCGCGCGCCGAAGCGTTCACCAAGCGATTGCAGGAAGGCTATGACATTCATCTGTTGTATCGCTCCCGACGCAAAATCGGCTCGCTGTTGCGATTGACAGCAGCGTTGTTTCGTATCAAGCCGTCGCTCAGTTATGTGTTCGACATGAGCTACTCCGGCGTGCTGGCGGCGGCGCTTTACAAGCTCTGGTCAAACAATCGGGTTGTTGTTGATACAGGCGATGTCATTTATGAGCTGGCCAAATCAATGGGCACACGAAGCCGTTTAGGACTTTGGTTGACAAAGCAACTGGAGACGCTGTCGTTAAACGTGGCCGATTATCTCATTGTGCGTGGCACGCGCCATAAGCAATGGCTCCAGTCACAAGGCCTCCATCGCGTCGAGGTCATTCAAGATGGTATCGAACGGGAAGCGTTTCGACCTGTGGACGCAACGGCGCTGCGCCGGCAACTGGCGTTGGAGAATGTGTTGACCATCGGACTTGTCGGGACATCCATCTGGAACGAGCGATGGGATATGGGCTACGGCTGGGAGCTGGTTGAGGCGCTGCGGCTGCTCAAAGGCGAGCCGGTGAAAGGCATTTTGATCGGCGATGGCGACGGCATTGCGCGACTGAAGGCACGTTGCCGGGAGTATGGCCTCGAAGACAATATGCTGTTTCTTGGTTATGTGCCGCACGAGCAATTGCCGCTCTACCTCAACCTGATTGATGTGTGCATTTCTACGCAGACGAACGATCTGGTTGGTCAGGTGAGAACGACCGGCAAACTGCCACTCTATCTAGCCGCCGGACGATTCATTCTGGCGACCCGCGTGGGCGAGGCTGCGCTCGTGTTGGACGAGGACATGCTCGTGGATTATGAAGGCGTCAAAGATAGAGAGTATCCGCAACGGCTCGCCCAGCGCATCCGCGCCATTGTGCGCGACCGCGCCCAGCTTGAACGCGGCGAGCGCAACCGGCGCGTGGCGGCTGAGTATTTCGATTATGATGTGTTGGCTGAGCGGCTCAAAAACGTGATCTCCGGCTTGATAGGAGTATGATGTTGTGCGCGTGTGCTTGTTTCCAGATTTGCCGATTGAAAATTGGAAGAGCATGGACCTTTACGCAAACAAGCTCACCGCCGGACTACGCGCCGTTGCCAATGACGGAGAATTCGAGCTCGTCGCTGTCAAACCGTCGCCGCGACATCATCGGTATATCGCTCGGTATGTCGTCTATCCTCAAAGGGCGAAATCGTATCGAGCTGACGTTTACCACGTGCTCGATCATTCTTACGGTCATCTGGTAGGCGCGCTTGACGCAACGCGAACTGTCGTGACCGTGCATGATGTCTACCCGCTGCGTCTCGTCAATGAGCGCGCCGACTCGTGGCGCGAGCGGCTCCGCAACCGATTGCTGCGTTGGGTTATGACCCAGATGCAGCGAGCTGGCTGGCTCATTGCTGATTCGCATTTCACCAAACGAGAGTTGCTTGAACTGACGGATTTCCCCGAAGCGCGCATCAGCGTTGTTCATCTCGGCGTCGAGGAAGCGTTTTTCCAACCGGTGAGCCTGGACGCGCGGCAGCAGTTCCGGCACGCCTTGCGTGTGCCTGAACAAGCACCCTTGCTGTTGCACGTGGGCAGTTGCGATCCACGAAAAAACATTCCGACGTTGCTGCGCGGGTTCAAGCAGTGGCTGAGTGAGTCACACGTTGATGGTCATCTTCTTCAAATTGGCGGACGGTTCACGGACGATCATCGCCGGCTGATCGCCGCATTGGATATTGCGTCGCGCGTCCACCAACGACCGCAGGTTTCACTGGATGACCTTCGCTGCGCTTATCAAGCTGCCGATGTATTACTGCTCCCGTCAACATACGAGGGATTCGGCCTGACGGTGTTGGAAGCGATGGCGTCAGCCACGCCGGTCATTGCGTCCCATGTTGGTCCTCTACCGGAAGTGCTGGGCGATGCAGGCCTGCTGGTTGCGCCGATCAATCCGATGACGTTGGCCGAAGCTGTGGCCAGAGTTCTCGATGACGCGACATTGAGAAAGCAGCTCATTGAGCGAGGCCGCTTGCGGGCCATGGCGTTTACGTGGACTGAGACAGCGCGCCAGACGCTGGCCGTTTACCAACGCATCCATGCAGAGCACGCGTGATTAGGATTTTGTTTCTCAATTCATCATCGCAACTGGGCGGCGCCGAATGGGTGCTGCACGACGTGGTCACCCATCTGGATGCAAAGCGATTCACGTCATTGGTGGTTCTGCCAAAGCCGGGGCCGCTCCTTGATAAACTGCGCGACGCCGGCATTGACGTTCGACTTATGAGCCCATTCGAGCCGTTGCTTGGACTGGGTCGCTACAGTCGCTGGATGGAGATCGGGCGCATGCTGCCTGCCTTCGCCCGCGCTCTGACCGGGCTGTTTCACCTCAAGCGGATCATCGAACAAGAAAGGATTGACATCGTTCATGCACACGGCATCAAGATGCATTTTCTGAGTGGCGCGCTTCGTCTTGTGATTAACACGCCGCTGATATGGCATCTTCACGATTTCGTGCGTCAGCGCCGTTTTTACCCGCTGTATGTGCGGTTGGCCGAGGCATGCCCGTCATTGATCATTGTCAACTCGCATGCGGTCGCTGCTGACTTGGGTCGAATGCGGAACATTGCTGTCGTCCACAACGGCGTTGACATTGATAGTTTTTCGCCGGTCGAGAGGCAGCGCGATGGTTCTCTGCGCGTCGGCATCATCGGCATGCTCGCGCCGTGGAAAGGGCATCATGTATTCCTCGACGCAGCTCGGCTGGTCAGTCGGCAAGTAGATCAGGTGACCTTCTGGATCATCGGCGACGAGATTTACGATACCGCCGGCCATCGAGGCTACCGACAACAGCTTGAGGAGTGGGTAAGGGTCAACAACCTTGAGCAGTATGTGAGGTTCACTGGCTTTCGCTCGGATGTCGCCCGCGTCATCAATACACTCGACGTCGTCGTCCACGCCTCAATTGAGCCGGAGCCGTTCGGCCGTGTCTTGATTGAAGCGATGGCGTGTGGTAAACCGGTGATCGCCTCGAATGCAGGCGGAGTGCCAGAAATTGTTGAGCATGAAGTGACCGGCTTGTTGACTAGGCCGCGCGATGCCCAACAACTGGCGGGTATGATCATGAGATTGTTGCAGGACGAATCAGAGCGCAAGCGATTCGGATTGGCAGGCCGTCGGCGTGTCGAGCAGCATTTTTCGTTACAGCGGCAGGTTCATCGGATTGAAGCGATCTATGAATCGTTGATGAGTGGACGGTGGTCAGTGGGCAATGAAGAGGAAAGGTGATCGGTGGTTGTGGCCAGTGGTCAGTGGACAGGGGACAGTGGTTAGTAGACATTGAACAGGAGAAGTGGACAGTGTTTGGTGGCTAGTGGTCAGTGGACCGGAGCTAGTTATTTCAATTAGCTCCTGGCTTCTGGCTCCTGATTTCTGGCTTCTGGCTTCTGACTCCTGGCTTCTGACTCCTGGCTTCTGACTTCTGACTCCTTCAACCTATGAAAGTATTGCAAGTCGGAAAATTCTATCCCCCTCATCCTGGCGGCATGGAAACGGTGTTGATGAACATCTGTCAGGCGATCAAGGATCATGTTGAGTTACGTGTGCTGGTCGCCAATTCTCAGGCACGAACTGTGCGTGAAATGGTGGATGGTGTAGATGTGTTGCGTGCGGCCAGTTGGGGCACGGTGGCGGCGACTTCGGTGTGTCCGACGTTTCTCTACTATTTGAAGACAATCAAAGCGGACATCGTTCATCTTCATGAACTGAATCCGCTGGCGACGGTGGCGTATCAGGTTGTCAAGCCGTCAGGCAAGCTGATCGTATCGTTTCACAGTGAATGGGTGCGACAAAGAGTATTGGGGCGCGTTTACGCTCCATGGCAGCAACGGATGCTGCGGCTGGCTGATCGCATCGTGGTGAGTTCGCCGCCGGCGATTGAACATTGGCCGGCATTAGCGACTGTGCGTGAGAAGTGCGTTGTCGTGCCATTTGGGATTGATGTGAGCTACTTGCAAGATGCTGGCCGGTCTATGGTGGCGGCGCGAGCGATACGGCGTCAATATGGCGCCCCGTTGCTGTTATTCGTCGGGCGCGTGGTCTATTACAAAGGGTTGGATGTGTTACTCAAAGCGATGCGCGAAATACCAGCTCGGTTACTGATCGTTGGCGATGGTCCGTTGAGGCCACAGTTTGAACAGCTCGTCGAGCGGGATGGGTTGAGAAGCAAAATTGTATGGCTGGGTGAGCGCCCGTTGGAAGAGTTGGCCGCGTTTTATCATGCCTGCGACATCTTTGTTTTGCCTTCAACACACAAGAGCGAAGCGTTCGGCATGGTGCAGCTTGAAGCGATGGCCTGTGGCAAGCCGGTGGTCAGCACGAATTTGCAGTCCGGTGTGCCGTGGGTCAATCAGGACGGCGAGACAGGTCTTGTTGTCCCGCCCAATGATGTGGGCGCGTTGGTTCGAGCGATTCAGACGTTGCTCACGGATCAGGCTCTGCGATTGAGATTGGGTGATGGTGGCCGTCGTCGCGTTGCGCGTGAGTTCACGCGCGAGCGTATGGGTCAGCGTTTGCTGGCGCTTTACCGGAGCGTGTGCGATGCTCCGCCGGCCCGGATCAACTCAGAGTGATGAACTCGCACGGGCGTGAGTGCGAGGTGGTTGAGTGCATCTTTTGGGTCGGACAGCAAGGGGACGAGGCATGAGGCCTAGACAAATCCACGAGAGGAATTGTTCATGTTGCCGGTCGCGCCGCCCAGAAACGATGAGAATGGATCACAGGCGGGACCGTCTGTGCCACATTCTCGGAGGAACGATGTGCTTGCAATGTTTTTTCCCCATAGCCTCACTGCGCGACAGGTTTTCTTGGGCAAAAATATTCTTTCCGATGACGTGGATTGCTGTGCCGGTCTGCGAGAGCGAGGATTGCTGCGTCGGTCTGCGACAGCCTGGATTGCCAACCGGATCAATCATTCTCGTCCTCATCGTGAATTCCTGTGCGACATGCCCTTTTCTTGACAATTTCAAAACCTTGGCACTATATTCCCGCTTCAAATAGAGACGGCGAGTCATTCAGTGTTATGTGAACGATCATGTCGGAAACCGCACAGTACATTCCGGTCTTGATCCTGCTGATTTTCACGTTGCTCATTGGCGGTGTGATGTTGTTGTTGCCTAGGTTGATTGCCCGTCGTCGCCCGACGCCGGAAAAGAATATGGCGTATGAGTGTGGCAAAGACCCCATTGGCTCGCCGCGCGAACGTTTTAGTATTGCGTTTTATCTGGTTGCCATGATTTTCATCTTGTTTGATATTGAGGCAATTTTCCTCATTCCGTGGGCAGTGGTGTTTCATGATCTGGCTGCGGAGTTTTCCAAGGCATTCGTTTTCGTTGAGATGATGATTTTCATTGCCATCTTATTGGTTGGTTACGTCTACGTGTGGAAGAAAGGCACGTTTGATTGGAATCGGTGATCGTTATGATGGATGACAGGCGCATGGCCATCCATGTTTCATCGTAAACCTCCAACGTTTGATTGGAATTGGTGATCGTTATGAATGAGAACTGGCTCGACGCACAACGACGCGAGGCGCAAGCCAAGAGCGGTTTATCGGGCGTGTTGACGGCCAAATTCGACGAGTTGATTGGCTGGGCGCGCAAATCGAGCATGTGGCCGATGCAATTTGGATTGGCTTGTTGCGCCATCGAGATGATGGGGATGATCTCGGCGCGCAATGACATTTCACGGTTCGGCGCTGAGGTGTTTCGCGGTTCGCCGCGCCAATCCGACGTGATGATCGTGGCCGGGCGCGTCTCGCAGAAGATGGCGCCGGTGGTCAAACGACTCTATGAGCAGATGGCTGAACCGCGATGGGTCATTTCGATGGGTGTGTGTGCCTCGACGGGTGGCATGTTTGATAATTACGCGCTGGTGCAGGGCGTGGATAAGATCATTCCTGTGGACATTTATGTACCGGGCTGCCCGCCCCGGCCGGAGATGTTGTTGTATGCCATGATGAAGCTACAAGAAAAAATTGAGCGGCAGCGACTGCACGAACAGATGGCGGAGAAACCCAAACGGGTGCTACCCAAGGAGCCAATCTTCCCAGATAAAGCCTATATGAAATAGATGAAGGCCCGAGCCGTGGTTGTGTTTCAGCAGATGTCGCGCGGCATTCATCATTCGGGTTATGAACAATCAGGCACAGTTGAGTATACTGCAAGCCCGATTCGCAACAGAGATTGTCGAATCAAAGGAGCAGTGGAACGAATTGACGGTGGTCGTCAAACCGGACGCCATTGTGCGCGTGAGCCAGTTTTTGCGCGACGAGCCGGCGCTCGCTTACGATTTTCTCGCTACGGTTACCGGCGTGGACCTCGGCGTGGATGCCGATCCTCGGTTTGAAGTCGTCTATCACCTCTACTCCTACACGCACCGCCACCGCTTGCGCGTCAAAGTGCGAGTCAATGAAGATGAATCGGTGCCGACAGTGACGTCGGTGTGGAAATCAGCCGATTGGTATGAACGCGAGGTCTATGATCTATTCGGTATCCGCTTTGACGGACATCCGAATTTGAAACGCATCATGATGCCGGATGATTACGAAGGGCATCCGCTGCGCAAAGATTTCCCACTGCGCGGCTACACGAGGTAAGTCATGACGGAAGCGTTGCTCGAGGTGAAAGCCAGTCCACTGGACTCTGAAATGGTGATCAACATGGGGCCGCAGCACCCCTCGACGCACGGCGTGCTGCGCGTGATCCTGACGCTGGATGGCGAGCGCGTGGTCAAAGCGGATCAGGAAATCGGCTACCTGCACACCGGCATGGAGAAGCTGGCCGAGTACAAAAAATACAATCACGTGATCACCATCACCGACCGGATGGATTACCTGAACTCAACAGGCAACAATTTGGGCTTCGTGCTGGCGGTGGAGAAAATGTTGGAGCTAGAGATTCCGCCGCGCGCGCAAGCCGTTCGCGTCATCATGACAGAATTGCAACGTCTGGCCAGCCACGCCATCTGGATCGCCACACACGGGCTCGAGCTGGGCGCGATGAGTTTCTTCTTTTACGGCTTCCGCGTTCGCGAGATGGTGTTGCAACTGATTGAAGCGGCCTGTGGCGGCCGCATGATGCCGAGTTACTTCCGCGTGGGCGGTCTGGCGCGAGACATTCCTGACGGCTGGACGCAACGGGTGCTTGATCTGTGTGACACGTTCGAGCGGGAGACAGTGCCGGAAATTCACACGTTGTTGACGACCAATCCGATCTTTCGCGCGCGCACCGAAGGTCTGGGCTACATCAGCGCAGAGGAAGCAATCAATTGGGGCATCAGCGGGCCGGCACTGCGCGGCAGCGGTCTGGCTCACGATTTGCGCCGGGCCAGCCCCTACTCCGGCTATGAGAACTACGATTTTGATATTCCCACTCGCCGTGAAGGGGACGTCTATGCCCGCTACCTGGTGCGCGTGGATGAAATGAAGGAATCGGTCAAGATCATTCGTCAAGCCGTGCAAAAGTTGCCGTCCGGTCCCGTCAAAGCCAATGCGCCGCGCATTGTGTTGCCCGATCGTCACCTGATGAAGACGCAGATGGATGCACTCATCTATCACTTTCTCATCACCTGCGACGGATTTCCGGTGCCGGCAGGCGAAGTCTACATGCCGGTCGAGAGTCCGCGCGGCGAGCTTGGATTTTACATCGTCAGCGACGGTGGCCCAAAACCCTATCGCATGCACGTGCGCACGCCGTCGTTCGGCAACTTGCAGGCGCTGCCACGCTTGATCGAAGGCCACCTGGTGGCTGACGTCGTCGCCATTATTGCCAGTATTGATATTGTGCTGGGAGATGTGGATCGCTGAGGAGCCAAGCATGTTTTCGCAACAAGCAGAAAAGAGAATTGATGAATTGTTAGCCAAGTACCCGCAGAAGCGCTCGGCCTTGCTGCCGATTCTCTATGTCGCTCAAGCTGAGAACGGCTATTTGAGCGATGACGTGATGGAGTACGTCGCCCAACGTATGGGATTGACCTATCTGGACGTGCTCTCCACAGCCAGCTTCTATACGATGTTTTATCGCCGGCCGGTGGGCAAATACGTGGTTCAATTGTGCACCAATGTTTCTTGCTGGTTGATGGGTTCGGACCACATTGAGAAGTGCATCGAGCGCAAACTCGGTATTCGTTTGGGCGAAACGACGCCCGATGGCAAATTCACGTTCGTCGAAGTTGAATGCATAGGCGCGTGCGGTGGGGCGCCGGCCATGCAAGTCAATTTTGACTATCACGAGAATCTGACACCCGACAAGGTGGATCAGATTTTGGACGCGCTGCCCTAGCAGCGCGTCTGTCGCCGCGACATCGCCGATAGACGCAACGGCGAAAGCGTGGCGTCAGTTCGTGTGATGTGGCGGTTGGATGTGTTTGGTTATGGAAAAAGTGCTCAGTGCCAGATTCGATATTCCCAATTCACACACGCTGGATGTCTACCTGCAGCACGGTGGATATAGGGCGCTCCAGAAAGCGCTCACCGAGATGACGCCGGAGCAAATCACCGAGGAGGTCAAGAAATCGGCATTGCGCGGGCGCGGCGGCGCTGGCTTTTCGACCGGCTTGAAGTGGAGCTTTGTGCCGAAGGATAGCCCGAAGCCAATCTATCTGGTCGTCAACGCCGACGAAAGTGAACCGGGAACGTTCAAGGACCGGCCGATCATGGAGAAAGACCCACACGCGCTGCTGGAAGGCATGATGATTGCCGCCTATGCCATCAGCTCGCATCTGGCGTTCATCTACATTCGCGGGGAGTACTGGTATTTGAAGGAGCGGCTCGAGCAGGCCATCGAGGAGGCGCGCGCCCGTGGATACGTTGGCAAGAACATCCTGGGCACCGGCTTCGATTGCGACGTGATCGTTCATCCGGGCGCCGGCGCGTACATCTGTGGCGAAGAGACGGCGTTGCTGGAATCATTGGAAGGCAAGCGCGGTTATCCGCGCATCAAGCCGCCGTTTCCCGCGCTGGTCGGTTTATACGGCTGTCCGACAGTCGTCAACAATGTCGAGACGATTGCTTCGGTTCCGCCGATTATCGTCAACGGCGGCGATTGGTTCCGACGCTTAGGCACCGAGAAAAGCGGTGGCACACGCTTGTTCGCGGTCAGTGGACACGTCGAGCGACCCGGCGTCTATGAGCGCCCGCTTGGCTATCCGCTCAAGCAATTGATCGAAGATTGTGGCGGCGTGCGCGGCGGCAGAAAACTGAAAGCTGTTATTCCCGGCGGCACATCAGCGCCGATTCTCACAGCCGAGGAGGCCGAAACCATCACGCTGGACTTTGAGGCCCTGGCCGCGATCGGTTCCATGCTCGGCAGCGGCGGCGTGATCGTCATGGATGAGACGACCGACATCGTGCAAGCCACCTATCGTTCCATCAAATTTTACGAACATGAATCCTGTGGCTGGTGTGTGCCCTGCCGCGAAGGCACGAATTGGTTGGTAAAAATTTTCCGACGCTTGCTGCGCGGCGGCGGCACCGAGCGGGACATTGACATGTTGATCGAGCTTTCCGACAACATGTTTGGTCGCACACATTGTCCGCTGGGCGATGCCGCTGCATGGGCGGTAGCGCCGGCGGTCAAGAAATTCCGCGCCGAGTTTGAGCGCTACGTTCAACGGCGAGTCAGCGTCGCCGTATGAGGAATCAGGGGTCATGACAGAGTTGGTGAAAGTGACCATTGATGGTCGAGAGTTCACAGCGCCCAAGGGAGAGTACCTGTTAGAAGTTTGCGAAACGAACGGCATTTATGTGCCGAACTTCTGCTATTATCACAAACTGCAACCGCAGGCCGCTTGCCGCATGTGTTTGGTGCGGATTGAGCGCATGCCGAAACTGCAAACAGCCTGCACTGTGCGCGTGCAAGACGGCATGATCGTGACGACACAATCGGATGAAATCAAGCAAGCGCAGCAAGGCATGGTTGATTTCATCCTGTCAAATCACCCGCTGGATTGCCCCATGTGCGACAAGGGCGGCGAGTGCGAATTGCAGTACATGAGCTTCACCTTCGGCAATCTGTTCGCTCGCATGATGGAGACAAAGAACCATCAGGACGAGCGAGCGCTCAGCCCGTTCATTTATCTGGACCCGCAGCGGTGCATTCTCTGTTATCGTTGCATTCGCACCTGCGATGAGTGGGTTGGCGACCATGCGCTCGGCGTGCTGGGACGCGGCGCGCGTTCGGTCATCATCGGCAATAAGCGAGATGGGACGCTCGAATGCGAGCAGTGCGGCAATTGCGTTGAGGTCTGTCCGGTCGGGGCATTGACCAGCGCCAATTTCCGCTTCAAAGCGCGTCCATGGGATATTGAGGACACGATCACGACCTGCACCTACTGCGCTGACGGCTGCCAGTTGAAATTGAGCGTGCGTGAAGGCAAAATCGTACGCGCTTGGGCCAAAGACATGACCGGCATCAATCACGAATTCCTGTGTATCAAGGGACGCTACGGAAATGAATTTGCTAATAGCCCGGACCGTATTCGCACGCCGCTGATTCGTCGCAACGGCCAGTTGGAACCGGCCGGCTGGGACGAAGCTATCGCGCTCGTTGCTGCCCGATTGAAAGAAATCAAAACCAAGTACGGCGCGGATAGTATTGCCTGCATCGGCTCGCCACGATTGACTAATGAAGTGCTCTACGTGTTCAACAAGTTTGCGCGTGAGGTGATTGGCGCTTCCCGTGTCAGCTTGGTGGCCGACGACTGGCGCCCGTTCTTCAAGCATCTGAGCTCACCATTGGCAACGCAGGAAGAGATTCGCACAGGGCGAAAAACCCTGCTGCTCATTGGCGGTAATCCACCCGAATACAACCCGCTGACTGCCTACAGCCTGCGGTTTGCCGTCAGAGAGAATGGGTCACGACTGATCTATGCCAACGCGCGACCGCTGCGGCGCATGCAACACGCGGCAGAGTTCTTGCATATCCGGTCTGGCTCAGAACCGGCGCTCATCTTGGCGCTGCTTGATGAGACGCAGTTGGAAACGGCCGCAGCCTGCACCAATCTCAGCATCGAGCAGCTACGCGGCCTGCGCCATACGCTCGAACAAAGCCAGGATGTCGTGTTCCTAATCGGACCGGAGGTTCGCGGCGCGGCGATGGAAGCAGCAGCGATGCTTGGCCAACGATGGTCAACGGATGGCCGTCAGGTACGTTTGCTGCCGCTCTTGCGATTTAACAATTCGCTCGGCGCACTCGATATGGGACTCACCGACGACTTGCCAGCGCCGGAAGATGTCGGGCCAAGCATCAAGGCGCTCTATCTGGTCGGCGCGGAGCTGATCCGCTATGGCGGCGCTCAGTGGTGCGATGCGTTGGAACGAGCCGAATTTGTCGTCATGCACCAGTTATTCATGACGCCATCATGCGAACGCGCCGATGTGGTGCTGCCGGCGATGAGCTTCGCCGAAATTGACGGCACGTTTACCAACGACGGCGGTCAGGTGCAACGCGTGCGTCGCGCGCTGGATGCGCCCGGCGAACGTCGGCCCGATTGGATGATTATTCGTCTGGTCGCCAAATGCATGGGTCAGGATATGGATTTGAAGAGTTCGGCCCCAGCGCTGTTCAAAGACATGGCCGAACAGATTCCGGGCTATGAAGGCATCACCTACGCGTTGCTTGGTCAACAGGGAGCTGTGCAAACGCAACGACCAATGGCTCACGGCATCAATATTGAAAAGATTATGAGCCGACTCAAAGCGCAAGTCGAGGCAGTGGATCGGACCCGCGCAATGATCAACGAGCCGCCGCCGCTTGGCGAAGGATTATTCGAGCGCGGTTCGCTGGTGGAACACGTGCCGTTGCTGGCCAAGGTGTTTGGGTGGAATGGGCAGGAGTAGTGGACTGTGGAGAGCGGACGGTGGACAGCACGCGTCACCTCTCCACTGGTCACTGAATGGGAGAGTGGACGGTGGACAGCGCTCATCAACTGTCCACTGACCACTGAATTCGTGGTGGGAAAGAACATCAATGAACATAGCCATTGAAGCAACGCTCAAGATCGTCGTGGCGCTCTTTGTGATCATGACGACGTTAGCCTACCTGGTGCTGATTGAGCGGAAGGTGTTGGCCTGGATTCAGTATCGCGTGGGACCGAATCGCGTTGGGCCGTGGGGATTGTTACAACCGCTGGCCGATTTGCTCAAGTTTCTGGCCAAAGAAGACGTCACGCCGGATACGCCCAACAAAATTCTATTCACGCTCGCGCCATTGCTGTCGTTTGTGCCGGCGATGATGACGCTCGCCGTTATTCCGTTTGGCGGCTCGATGACGCTCTTTGGGCAGGAAATCGGATTGTACATTACCACACTCAATGTCGGCGTGTTATACATCTTGGCGTTGGGCAGCTTGGAAGTCTATGGCGTGGTGCTGGCCGGATGGGCATCCAACAGCAAATATGCCCTGCTGGGCGGATTGCGGTCAGCCGCGCAGATGATCAGCTACGAGCTGGCCTTGACGCTGTCTGTCGTCGGTGTGTTGATTCAAGCTGGCACGCTCGATCTGCAACAGATTGTGCAACAACAAGCGGGAACCTACCTGGGATTCATTCCCAGATGGTACGTGTTCTGGTATCAGCCGCTCGGTTTTCTGATTTTCTTTATCGCAGCAGTGGCCGAGACCAATCGCGTGCCGTTCGATTTGCCCGAAGCGGAAACCGAACTGGTCGCCGGTTATCATACCGAATACAGTTCCATCAAGTTTGCTATTTTCTTTGTCGCCGAGTATGCCGCGATGTTTGCTGTTTCATCCCTAGCGACGACGCTGTTTCTGGGTGGATGGAACGGGCCAGGCGCTGATCGCGTGCCGTTGCTCGGTGTTGTCTATTTTGCCCTCAAGGTGGGGGCGTTGTTGTTTGTGTACATCTGGTTGCGGGGTACGCTGCCGCGCTTCCGCTATGACCAGTTGATGCGATTCGGTTGGAAATTTCTTGTGCCGATGGCAATGCTCAACATCGTCATCTCGGCGGTGCTGGCGTTGTGGTAGTCGTTGATTGGCAGTGGCCAGTCGTTGCTCGTTAGCGCCTTTGGCTTGACCAGCATCGGACGACAAGCGGCGGACAGCGGGATTGATATGGAACAGACGCTTTTCATCGTGTTTGCCGGGATTGCCGTCGTGGCGGCGCTCAACGTCTTGCTGCGACGTAATCCGCTGCATAGCGCCTTATCATTGCTTGCCGTAATGGCAGCGTTGACAGGATTGTACATATTGCTCAATGCTCATTTCATCGCCGTTGTGCAGGTCATCATTTACGCCGGCGCCATGTTGGTCCTCTTCCTGTTCGTCATCATGTTGCTTAATGTGCGAACGGAAGAGACACGGATAGATCGTTGGCCGGTGATGAAATGGTTGGCAATTCCCTTTGCCATCGGATTAGCCGGACAGATCGTGTATGTCCTGCGGTTGTTTGAGGCGAATCCAGTGCCGGTCGGCAACGATATTGGATTGACTGAGTCTGTTGGCAAAGCGATATTCACCAGGGGATTATTGCCGTTTGAACTCACTTCAATCCTGATCTTGGTTGCGATCATCGGAGCGATGGTGTTGGCGCAAAGGGATCGCGGATCACGGACCACGAATCACGGAGCACGGATCACGGACCACGAATCACGGACCACGGAAAGAGGTTGATATGATTCCAATGTCATGGTACTTAGCATTGGCCGCTGTGCTGTTTACAATTGGCGCTGTTGGCGTGGTCGTCAAGCGCAATGTCATTTCCATGATGATTGCCATTGAGTTGATGCTCAATTCGGCGAATCTGACACTGGTGACATTCTCCAGTTACTTTGGCGAGCTGAGCGGACAGGTGTTAGTTTTCTTCGTCATGGTCGTGGCCGCGGCAGAAGCGGCTGTCGGATTGGCGATTGTCGTGTTGTTATTCCGCAATCGTCAAACGATCAACGTTGATGAAGCCAGCATGTTGAAGTTGTGATGGGGATCAGAAGTCTAGGTAAAGGATGTTGTATTCAACGTTGATGAAGCGAGCCTGTTGAAGTTGTGATGGGGGTGAGAAATCTAAAACACATTGCATTCAACGTTGATGAAGCCAGTCTTGTTGAAACCTGTGATGCGATGAGAAGCCCATGTTAAAACTCGTTGTCTTCAGTCCACTGGTTGGCGCGGCGCTCATCGGCCTGTTTGGTCGCCGGTGGAGCGAGCGCCTGATTAGTTTGATCGGTTGCGCCTCGGTCGGCGTCTCGATGATGGCGGCTTTTCATGTTTTCTTTGCCCGATTGCGATTCTTGCCTGAAGGCGAACGGATCATCCTCGAATCGGTCTACTCCTGGATTGTGTCTGGGCCATTGAAAGCCGAGTTCGGTTTTCAACTGGATGAATTGTCTGGCATCTATATTCTGTTTGTAACGTTCGTTGGCTTCTGGATTCATGTTTTCGCCGTCGGCTACATGCGTGGGGAGCCGGGATATTATCGCTTCTTCTGCTTCATGAATCTGTTCATGTTCATGATGCTGACGCTCGTGCTGGCCAATAATTTCTTGCTCATGTTCGTTGGCTGGGAAGGCGTCGGACTATGCTCATATTTGCTCATCGGATTTTATTTCAAGCGCGGCTATGCGGCTGATGCGGCGAAGAAAGCGTTCATCGTGAATCGGATTGGCGATGTTGGCTACGTGTTGGGCGTATTGCTGGTGTTCGCCCACTTTAAGACGATTGATTACTATCAGGTCATGATTGCTGCCAAACAGATGCCGGTTGAGCCGCTGGGCACAATAGGCCTGTTGACGGCGATCAGTTTGTTATTTTTCCTTGGCTGCACCGGCAAGAGCGCGCAGATTCCGCTTTATGTTTGGTTGCCCGATGCGATGGCCGGCCCGACGCCGGTTTCTGCATTGATTCATGCGGCGACGATGGTCACAGCGGGCGTCTATCTGGTAGCGCGGGCCAGTTTCATCTTCGCGCAAGCGCCGACGGCGCTGGCAGTCGTCGCTGTGATCGGCGCGGTGACCGCCTTGTTTGCTGCGACAATTGCACTGGGTCAGGACAACATCAAAAAGGTGCTGGCTTACTCAACTATCTCACAGCTTGGTTATATGTTCATGGCGTGCGGTGTCGGCGCATTTGTGGCCGGCATCTTTCATGTGGTGACGCACGCATTTTTCAAGGCGCTGCTGTTCTTGGGGGCGGGCAGCGTGATCCTGGCCTTGCACCATGAAGAGGACATGCGCCGGATGGGTGGATTGCAGCAGCGGTTGCCGGTAACCTACCGAACGTTCGTGATCGGGTGGTTGGCGTTGGCCGGCATCTTTCCTCTGTCAGGCTTCTTCAGCAAGGATGAAATTCTCTGGCGCACGTGGGCGACGCCGGTGTTGCCCGACCCGTGGGGCAAGCTGCTTTGGTTGCTGGGATTCCTCACGGCGATGCTCACAGCAGTTTACATGACGCGCCTCATGGTGATGACGTTTTACAGTGAGGCGCGTTTTGGCGCTTCAGCCAGTCATCATGGGGAGCATCATCCGCATGAAGCGCCACGTGAATCGCCTGCCGTCATGACCGTGCCGTTGATCGTGCTGGCCATCCTGTCAGTGGTCGGCGGGTGGATGGGCATTTCCGAAGGCTTGACCGGCGGCAAGATTCCAAATTGGTTTGAGCACTTCTTGCAGCCGGCCGTGGCGCCGTCGCCGGTCCATCCCAGTCACAGTCTAGCTGCTGTTGAACATCCGAGCCATGCGCTGGAAATTGGACTGGCTGTGATGACTGTGGCGCTGGCGCTCATCGCGATTGTGTTGGCCTACCGCGCTTATCAACGGAAGCCGCTCTGGACGCCGCCAGCGGTGTTGGTCAATAAGTATTGGGTTGATGAAATCTACGACCGGTTGGTGGTTCGACCAATCAAAACCGCGTCCACGCATCTGTTCTGGCAATTGATGGACGTCAAGGTGATTGACGGCGCCGTCAACGGCACAGCCGAGCTAGTCCGCTGGTTTGGGCGCGGCCTGCGGCACATGCAAACAGGATTAGTGCGCTCGTATGTGGTGATGATTTTCTTGGGGGCTGTCGTGGTGATCGGTTATTTTGTGTTCGGTGGGAGATGACATGGACGTTCTACTGGATCATCCGTTGACCTTGGTCGTGTTTTTGCCTACAGTCGGCGCGGCGCTATTGTTGCTCTACAGCTTGTGGAGCGGCAAAGACGATGATGTCGTGCGATTCATCGCCTTTGTGTTTTCTTTGCTGACATTCATCATGTCGCTGCCGCTGGTAGTTGGATTCAACCCGCGACTGAGTGGCATGCAGTTCACTGAGCGAGTGCCATGGATCAACAGTTTTGGCCTAAACGTGGAGTATCACCTCGGTCTGGATGGATTGAGTCTGTGGTTAGTGGTGTTGACGACAGTTCTGACCGTTGTCTCGGTGCTGGCCAGTTGGCAGTCAATTCAGCGACATGTCAGCGAGTTCTTCATCTTCCTCTTGTTGTTGGAAACAGGCATTCTCGGCGTATTTGTTGCGCTCGACATGTTTCTTTTTTACTTGTTTTGGGAAGTGATGCTTGTGCCGATGTACTTTCTGATCGGCGTGTGGGGCGGCGAGCAGCGCATCTATGCGGCCATCAAGTTCATCATTTACACGATGGCTGGCTCGGTGCTGATGCTAGTGGCGATGCTGGCTCTCTACTATTTGAACGGGCAAGCAACCGGGCAGTATACGTTCGATCTCGTCCAGATCACCAAGAACCTGCAGCAAGGCGTCTTGACGTTGGACCCACAGGTTCAAATGTGGTTGTTCCTCGGTTTTGCCATTGCTTTCATGATCAAGGTTCCGCTCTTCCCATTGCATACATGGTTACCGGATGCGCACGTTGAAGCGCCGACGGCCGGTTCGATCATGCTGGCTGGCGTCTTGCTGAAGATGGGTACGTATGGCTTGTTGCGATTCAATCTGCCGATGTTTCCTCAAGCGACAGCCGAATGGACGACGCCGATTTGCATTCTCGCTGTCATTGGCATCATCTATGGCGCGTTGGTCGCTATGGTGCAGCCCGACATGAAAAAGCTCGTCGCCTATTCGTCAGTCAGTCACATGGGTTTCGTCGTGCTCGGCACATTTGCCCAGACGGAGCAAGCATTGCACGGCGCCATTTTTCAGATGCTCAGTCACGGCGTTGCCACGGGCGCATTGTTTTTGCTGGTTGGTATTATTTACGACCGGCGTCACACGCGGTTGATTGCTGATTTTGGCGGCATCGCTAACGTCATGCCGGTTTACACGGGGATGTTTGGCATCATCATGCTGGCCTCGGTCGGGTTGCCAATGTTAAGTGGGTTTGTCGGCGAGTTTCTCGTCCTGGTTGGTACATACACGTCTAAGATCGCCTATGCTCGCTGGTTCACCGTCCTGGCCGCTCTGGGCGTGATTCTCTCTGCTGTATATCTGCTGTGGTTGTTCCAACGGGTTTTCATGGGCGAGATCACCAATCCGGAGAACGCTGCATTGGCGGATGTGAACGCACGCGAAAAAATGGCGATGATGCCGCTGGTGGTGCTGGTGATTGTGTTAGGCGTCGTGCCAAATTGGTTTTTGCGGAAGATGGACCCGGCTGTGCGAGCGGTGATGCCGGCGGCTGTGACAGCGGTGGAGAGTGGGCATGCTCAGTGGACAGTGGGCGGTGAGTAGTGGAGAGTGAGAGCGGTTTGCAAATGAGTTTATCCTGGGGGGCACGCACGTGCATCAGCCCGCAAGATGCAGGCCCCAGGCTAACGGCAATGGAAAATCGCTCTAGAGTGGACAGTCCACAGCACTCATCAACTGACCATTGATACAAACCGCCGACCACCGGCCACGAATCACTGGCGTACTTGGGATTTCAGATTTTTAGTTTATGGGCATCGAAAGTTTGGCAATCAACTATCGCGTCATTCTGCCAGAGATCATCCTGGCGGCTACTGGCATCGTGCTGATGTTGGTAGACGCCTTCGCGCCAAACGAGCGAAAAATACGCGCAGGCGTGATTTCATTGGTAGGATTGGCTGCTGCGTTGCTGGTTACATGGCAGCTTCGAGATATACCGCCGCAGACAGCGTTCGCCGGCATGGTCATCGTAGATGGGTTTCGGGTGCTGTTCACGTTGATCGTCGTTATCGGCGCCATGCTGTCTGTATTGTTAGCGTGGAACTTCCTGGATGAAGAGCGCATTCAACCGACTGAGTACTATGCGCTCATTATGTTCTGCGCTGTTGGGATGGCGTTTTTGGCCAGCAGTCATGATCTGATCATGGTCTTTCTGGGGATGGAGACAGTCACCATCTCTACGTACGTCTTGGCCGGATACCGCCGCGACGATGTGCGCTCGACCGAAGCGGCGCTGAAATACTTCATTCTCGGCGCATTCTCATCTGCCTTTTTGATCTACGGGATCGCGTTGATTTACGGGGCGACGCGGACGACGAACCTGGCCGGCATTCAGGCAGCCTTAAATGGGGCGATGGGCGAACCAGAACGGGCGTTGATGCTGGCTGGAGCGGCGATGTTACTCATTGGATTTGGATTCAAGGTGACAACGGTGCCGTTCCACATCTGGACGCCAGATGTCTACGAAGGATCGCCGACGCCGGTGACGGCATTCCTTTCAGCAGCCACCAAAGCAGCCGGATTCGCGGCTTTCTTGCGCGTCTTTTCGCTCGTCTTTGGATTGCCGTTCACGCCCGACAGTGCGGGCAGCATGTTGCAAAGTCATTGGGTGTCGGCTTTGTCCGTCATGTCTATTCTCACCATGACGATTGCCAATCTGATTGCCATCACGCAGACCAATATCAAACGCATGCTGGCATATTCATCCATCGCTCACGCTGGGTACGTGCTGATGGGACTTGTCGCGCGCGATTGGAAAGCGGTGGCGTTCTACATGCTGGCCTATACGATCATGAATCTGGGGGCCTTCGCCGTCGTTGCGCTCATCGCTCGACGTCATGACGAAAAGGTCTTGATCGAAGATTATCACGGATTAGGATTTCGCCAACCGGGATTGAGCTTTCCGCTCACTGTGTTCCTCATCAGCTTGACAGGCATCCCCGGCACAGCCGGATTCGTTGGCAAATTCTGGTTGTTCAAGTCGGCCTGGGAAGCGGGCTTTCCTGTGCTCGTGATCGCGGCCGTCATCAATACGGTGGTCGCGGCTTACTACTACCTGTACGTTGTCATTGTCATGTTCTTCCGCGAGCCCAAGCGCGACATTGAATCGGTGCCGCTTCCCCGGGTGTTTGCGTTGACGCTGGCTCTGACCGTGTTTGGCACGTTTTATCTGGGGTTGCTGCCTGAGCGCGTCTTTCAATTCCTCAACGCCGCGCAAACCGCCGTGGCCGGACTGATCAGATAAAATCGGCGACACGAGGACCTACAAACGAGCATAGGTTGCGATGCTGAGCGAGCAGACGAAAGCGAATTTTGAGTGGATTGGCTCCCTCTTGGCTGAGCGGCGGCTTGCTCCAATTCAAAGAGCGCGGCTCCACCTTCGATCACGCTAGGAATTCGCCTCTAGGAATTCGCTTTGAGCACGCCGACGTAGGGTAAATTGCGGTATCGCTCGCCGCAATCCAAACCAAAGCCCACAACAAACGCATCAGGAATGTCAAATCCCTTGTAGGCTATGTCAACTTCGACAATGCGCCGCGACGGTTTATTGAGCAGGACGGCGACGCATACCGAGTTCACGCCGCGCGTTCGCATGTTGTTCAGCAGATAATTCAGCGTCAGCCCAGTGTCCAGAATGTCCTCGACGACAATCACGTCGCGGCCTGCTGGACTCGTGTCAAGGTCCTTAATCAATCGAACCTCGCCCGATGTTTCTGTCGCCGCGCCATAACTGGACACCGCGATGAAATCAATCGTGACAGGCAAATCAATCGTTCTGGCCAGTTCCGACATAAAGACCACCGCGCCTTTCAGCACACAAATCAGGTGTGGCGTTCGACCTGCATAATCGCGCGTGATGGCCGCGCCCATTTCCTTGATTTTTTCTCGAATGGTGATTTCGTCAATGAGCACTTCAACGGCTGGATTATGGAACTCTGAGTGATGAGCAACCCCAACGGACATACGCCGCTCTCCTTCCTGTGAGTGAGTTGAATAAACGGGGGCAAAATATATGAACCCCATGCTGTCTCTGTCAAACTTCTTCGGGCCGGCGATAGAAAAAAGCCGCCAGAGCAAGAGCGGATACCCTGGCGGCTTCCGATGAAAATTACCTAAGCCGAAGTTCGTTCACGTCCTCAGCAGGACGAAACAAACTGCGGCAGAACCAGTTTAGAAAATGTAGCGCAACCCAAGTGTCACGCGACGGCGACCACCATCCGTTCCCCACTGGTTGAGGAAATTGCCGGAATTGATACGCGCTTCAGGAATACCGAAATTGCGCGTGTTGGTGGTGTTGTACATCTCGACACGGAACTGAATCCGCTGCGACTCGGTGATGTTGGTGTTCTTGAAAATACCGAGGTCCCAGTTGGTGATGCCATCGGCGCGCAGCACATTGCGACCAACGTTGCCCAACCGCTCGCCGCGAGCTGGATCAACTTGACGGAACAAGCTCTGACCGCCGGCCCGAACAATCTCTTCAATGCTCATCGAAGAAAGGTCCAGCCCCGTGTTGAGATTGGCGCGGATGGCGTTGCCGACGAGTCCGTCAATGCCGGCCAGCGCGCCCGTTGGGTCCGCACCGTTCAATGCCGTGAATGGAGCGCCCGATTGCAGCGTCACAAATGAGTTGACTTGCCAACCGCCGAGAATGTGGCCAATCAGACCCTGCTGCTCACGGAAGAACGGCAATTCATAAACGAAGTTGGCCGAGAAACGATGCGGACGATCATAGGTCGAGCGACCACGGTCAGCGCGACGATTGAACGAGTCTTGCGACACGGCCACTTCGCCATTGACCGACGGATTGAAAATTTCCGATGCGTCGTCAATGTAAGCGCTCCACGTGTAGTGCGCGCCCGCGCTGAAACCGCGAGACAAGCGCTTTTCAAGACTGACCTGCATCGAGTGGTAAATGGACGAAGATGCGTTGGCGCGCAAACGTCGCACGCCCTCGTTCGGGTTGACGCGGACCAACGGTTGGCTAGCCGACGTACGCGGCAGCGCCGGATTGCCGTCAATCGTTTGGAACAGAGCTGTGCCCTTCGTGCCAACGTAGCCGACACTCAGCACAACGTCCGTCGTCAACTCGCGCTGAATCTGCAAGCTGTACTGATCGGCGTATGGCGAGCGGAAGTCGGCTGCCACAATCGTCCGGGTTAGCGCGTCAGGATTCGCCACCGTAGGCGTCAACGTCGGCAGCACAACAAATGCATTGGCCAGATTCGACCGGTTGATGGCTGCCACGAATGGGAATGAGCTGGCGACGTTCAGCGCAATGTTGATAAACGCATAATCGTTGGTGCGAGCATAGCCGCCACGCACAACCAGCTTGTCACCTCCGGTGAAGAAGCCCAGAATGCCGTCTTCGCTCGTTCGCGGATTCCAATTGAATCCGAAGCGAGGTTGCCAATTATTGGTATCGCGCTTGGGTACAGGCTTCAAGGCATATCGTTGATCGCCACCGGCTGCTGCAATGATTCGCTGATTGACCGGCAACAGGCTCAGCAACGACTCGCCCGGCGTCTCATATCGCAATCCATACGTCAGTGAGAAATTCGGGCGGACCCGCCACTCGTCCTGGAAGAACGCGAAGTAGTCGTACCACTTGTAGTATTGAATCGCTTCGCCGCCTGGCAATGGTTTGTTGATGTTAGCTGCCTCAGCCACGTCATCCACGAAGGCCTGCAGCGTGGGGTAGCGCAATAGACCGCGGATCGTGGGGAAGAAGAAGCTCTTCACATCAATCCGGCGGAAGTCAATGCCTGCTTTGAGCGCATGGCCACCGGCCGTATAGGAAATTGTTTCCTGAATCTGATAGGTGTTGTTGTAACGGAACTGCGGCAGATTGACTGCCAACCCGATGGCGGTTCGGCTCGCTGCCGCATTGAATCCGGTCAAACCCAGTTGTGGAATTTCAATTGAAGGAATTTGTTCCGACGATGGGTCGGATGCGCTGGTAATCGTGCCCAGCCGTTGATAAGAGACGCGGAATTCATTGAGCAGTCGCGGCGTGAACACACTGTTGAAATATGCCGTCGCAGCCTGCTGTCGAGCTTGGTTGGCCGTTGTTAATCCAGGTGGATTGGCCTGACCAGCACCGTCAGACTCCTGATCGTTCCACAGGTAGCGAGCGCCGATTCGATGCTTCGCGTTGAAATGATGATCGCCGCGGACAGAGAACTGAGAATTATTGAGCTTGAAGCCCGTTGCGTTGCTCAATGTTCCCACAGGGATTTGCACTGTCTGCCCGCCAACGGTCAATGGAATGCTGCGGTTAAGCGGCGCTTGGGCTGCTGGCAGGAATCGCAGCAGGGCTTGCACCTGTGGCCGATTGCCGGCCAGTTGCTGAAGCAACCGACGGCCCTCTTCTGTTGGAACGCCATTGATGGTGCTGCCCGAGCCAAGCTGCCGATCCGTCCAACCCTGGATCGAACCGAAAAAGAACGACTTGTCTTTGACAATTGGTCCACCGACCGTGCCGCCAAACTGATTCTCAATCCGGAACGGCGCATCACTGAAGCGCGGGCGACCGCCAACTAGCACCTTGTCCAGATTGTTTCGCGAATTCAATTTGTTGGAATTGTGAAACCAGAAGGCCGACCCGTGCAGCTCGTTGGTGCCTTGCTTGGTGATGATGTTCATGACTGAACCGGCTGCGCGGCCGTACTCAGCCAGGAACTGATTGGTGATGAGTCGAATCTCTTGAATGAGGTCGGGATTGTTCAGTGGCTGCTGCAGCCCCGTGATTGACGGATCATTACTATCTTGTCCGTCAATCATGAAATTGTTCGAGCGCGTGCGCATGCCATTGACCGAGAAACTAACGCCGCCAGTGGTGAATTGCGAATTACCAGCGGAAAGCTGGCTAACGCCGGCCACCGATAGTGCCACCGTCAGCACATTGCGATCAGGCGCCAGCGGCAGTTCCGAGATACGACGTGTATCAAACTGCACGCCGACTTCTGCGTTGGTGCGGTTCAGCAGCGGCGCGTCGCCTGTCACCGTGATAACTTCTTGTACGCCGGCCGGCTTCAACGTGACCTCAACCACCGCTTCTTGATTCAAAGCCAACGTAATGGGTGATTGAACATACCGAGCAAACCCAGTCTGTTCAACTGTCAACTCGTAGGTCCCCACGGGTAGGCCGGGAAACCGATAACGACCGTCACTATCTGTGGTTGCCGAACGCGACGTATTGGTTTGCATGTTGCGCACCGTCACGTTGGCACCCGTGATGACGGCCTTTTGCTCATCCATTACCGTTCCAGAAATGGTTCCGGTCGTAGATTGAGCTAGCCCATGTGTGCTCACTGCTGTGAATATCAGCAGAAGCATTAGAATTTGTTTCGTAGGTCTCATAGCTTCCTCCAAGTTTGATAAGAAAATGCCGAAGTACAAGCGATGTTGCCAGCAATCCGCATGCCACCGGCAGGGTAAACCTATAATCCTTGAAAGAGCAATGAGTTAATTTTTATCGCCGACTGACATTATCCATTTTTTTGGAAATCTGTGACCAAAAAAATGGATGCCTGCGCCCGATCAATAAGCAACCGTCTCCTTGATTTCAATCGGCTTCTGCGTACCGAGAATGTTCTATAGCGACAATTGCCTTTACCCGGGGAGCACCCGCCTCATGTACGCTTGAGTGGGCGCTCCTAGGGTAGGGCAAACCGCTCTAGTACAGGAGACACGTTCATGGAGGCAAAAGCATGGCGGGAGCCGAACTGAGTGAAGGGGAATGTCCGATCTTGGCTCGATATTGGTAGAATACCTCCCGCCGCACAGTTAGTGGAGTGTGCAGCGGATTTATCGTCTTATGGTCACCAGCCTGAAGTCATGCTCGGCACTGGAGCCACAACTCCAGAGGGCTGCTGCAGCCACCCATCTATCTTTCAGGGCTATTATGTAGTGGCACCCACAGGTGCGAGTGGCTGATTCAGTCATCAGGCGGTTTTGTTAGAAGCCGCCAAACAGTTCAAATGAAAACAGGTCAAAAAGCCACTGAAACACGCGCCACGATGACTGGTAAGACCAATAATGAGTGCCATAGGAGGAATATGAATTGGCCTGAACACCCGCGACGGAACCACGACCAAAACCGGAGCCACCCATGATACTGCCACTCACGCTGACATGCCCGATCGTCCCACTGCTGGAGCTAGCACCGCCAACAACTCCACTACCGCCACCGGGTCGGCCGGTGTGACCCTCTCTGGAGGCTTGTGAACTTATGCGAATGTCTCCACCGGGTCGGCCTGTATGGCCCTCTCGTGCAAAAACTGGAACCGTAGCCAAGAATAAAATGAAGAGTGCGAAAAGCGTCAATGTTTTCTTCATGCTTTCCTCCGTTCCGCTATCAAAAACACGGTTACTTAGTATGATTGCGCAGCCAAGACGTTGCTTGGTTGCAATCATTGTCTGACGATATAAAATTGGAATCAAACATTATATTTCCTTCTCAACATAGTGATATAAGCCTTGGTGACCCCAAGTAACTCAGCAGCGCGCACCTGACTTCCATTAGCGCGTTGCAACGCTTCCGTCAGTAAAAACTTACCCAGTGACTCATGGGCTTCTCGCCACGTCGGCAGAAAGCTGCTTTTGATAACAAAAACGCCGCCGGCTGTCTTGATTTTCTCTTCCTTGAGCAGGTTCTCGATTCGCTCGATCTGCGTCTTGATATAGGCATCTGTATAGCCGTTTAGCAAGTTCTTCGCTCGATGAAGATATTCATAAGCCACAACTCCCTCACCCTTGCGAGCGTAGACCTCAGCCAAATACGTGCAGCTTTCGCATTCGAGCATTTTACTTTTGAGCTGAATAGCAAGCCGCAAGGCCTCGTCGAGCTTTTCCTTGCTTTCGTCCAGCGCGCCTTGAGTAGCCAACACACGACCCAGTGTGATGAGCGCGAACGCTTTCTCCTGGTCATTTTTGGCTAAGTCAGCCAGTTGAATAGCTGAGTAAAGGACCTGACGAGCTTCCTCCAAGCGCCCTTGCTCAAGATGTAATACGCCCATCAGCTCAAGCGTCATGGACTCGCCAGCAATATCAGTGGCCCGACGACGGAGTTCCAGGCTCTCTTGAAGCAGGTCTGCGGCTGCTTTGTACTTACCAAGGCGAATATAGGTGTAGGCTAAGTTGTTTGTAGCATGGCCGAGGTCATCAAAGACCGCGCTTTCTGAAAAGTAATGAATCGCTTTTTGAAACAGCTCCGCCGCCTCATCATACCGTCCCTTTGCACGCAACAAGATGGCGTAACTATTCAACACACCTGCATAGTATCGCCCATCTTCGGTCTTTTTGAGCAGTTTTATGGCTTTGTTGTAAAACGATTCGGCCTGACTTAACTCACCTAACTGGTGATGAATGACTCCCAGGTTGAACGAAATGATCCCGGTAATGAAGTCTGTGTCTATGTCTGTCTGTGACTCGATAACGTCTAGTGCTTCGTCCAGATGTTTTTTAGCAAGCTCATATTGACCCTGGCGACGGTAAATCCTGCCCAACACAGAGAGCGCACGAGCTTGACCAAACCTATCGCCCTTAATCCGGTAGATGCCCAGCACATTCTGTAATTGCTTCTCGGCCGCTTCATACTCACCCCGCCAGTACAATAATTCTGTTTTGGCCAACCCAAATTCAGCCGTGTCTTTCAGGTTTGTCTCGTCGTCAATCTTGTCTTCAGACGATTGGAGCACCTCTTCCGCTTCTTCAAGCCGCCCTTGATAGATCAGAATGTGCGCCTTGATAGCCGAAGCTCGCAGTTCACTCGTATCAGGGATACGCTCGATGAGCTTCGCTGCTTGCTTGTAATTCCCACGTAGTACTAAATCCTCAACTTGGGAGATGTCTGTGGTGTGCAAAATGGATTTTGTCATAATTGCCTTCCTTGTTTACGAGTATCAATTCTTACCATAGTCAACATGAGTATACCAAAATGATGATTAATAGTCAATTCAAAAAATTATCTAGTTTCGATTACTGCAACTAATTCACTCAATAACAAAGAATTATAAAATTTTCAATAAAAAAGTTCACAATAATAAATTTTCTTCTTGACAAATAGATTTATCATGCTATACTAATGACGTGTTTGACAATTATGAACTCATAAGGAGTGAACGATGAAAAACATTCGACAACAACTCGGACAGATTGATCCAATTACCTTGGCTTTGGCTCTCTTGCTGGCGCTTGGCACGTTCTTTAGCGGTGCTTGTCCCATTCCAACGCAGTAAGGAGTCTCTTTCTATCCAAAAATATAAAAGGAGAACGACAATGAACAGAATCAAGCAGCAATTTGGTCAGATTGACCCGATCACTTTACTGTTAGCTTTGCTCCTGGCCCTGGGCACAGGTGCTTGCCCTATTAGGTTTTAGCAATTGAGATTTCTCTTAACTTCATATCAAGGAGTGATGATTATGAATAAGATCAAACAGCAACTCGGACAGATTGACCCCATCACCCTATTGCTGGCTTTATTGTTGGCGCTGGGCACGGGTGCTTGCCCGATTAGCTTTTAGTCGTAATTCAGGTTTTTCTTACTTTCAAAATATCAAATAAAAAAGGAGAAATGACATGAATAAGATCAAACAGCAACTCGGACAGATTGACCCCATCACCCTATTGCTGGCTTTGTTGTTGGCGCTGGGCACAGGCGCTTGCCCTATTGCGCTGGGTCGCTAATCACGACGCATCAGCCTGCAAATCAGGAGACGAAACATGAAAGCGATTACGCGACAGCTCGGACAAATAGATCCCGTTACCATTTTGATAGCCCTGTTGCTTGCACTAAGCGCGGGAACTTGTTCAATCGTACCCTGACCAGCTTTCAGGTCAACATCGGGACCAAGCTGAGCATTTACCAAACCATCACGCTCAGCTTGGTTCCTGTTATGGAGAGTTATGGAGGATCAGCTATGGCTGCACAAATGGTTGCAAGATTGACGGATTTTCAGTTAGCTCGAGCTTCAGCCGCTGGGGATCATCGGGCTTTTGAAATGCTTTACTGCCAGCATCACCGACGGGTTTACAGTCTGTGCTTGAGGATGCTGAGGAACCACGAAGAGGCGGAGGATGTGACCCAAGAGGTTTTTCTCCAGGTCTATCGTAAGATCAATAGTTTTCAGGGCAATTCGGCTTTCACCACCTGGCTTCACCGATTGACAGTTAACATGGTGCTCATGTATTTACGGCGCAAACAGAAGGGGCATAGGCAGGAAGAGACGTTGGAAGCAAACCAAATGGCCGATCCACTGGAGAATCGCAAACAGGTTGGGCATCCTGATTTTCCCATTGAGGCAGTTGATTTGCAGAACGCGATCAATGATCTACCAAATGGCTACCGCCAGGTCTTTATCCTGCATGATATCGAAGGATATGAGCACAATGAGATTAGTCAATTACTGGGCATTAGCGTCGGAACGGCGAAATCTCAACTGCACAAAGCTCGGTTGAAACTGCGACAAGCGCTGCGAGCTACCCACCCGCAACAACTCGTGACGGCGACCGTTCAATAACTTTATTCAGTGTCAGTTTCAATCGGTTCTTTCTGAGGGCTACTGCGCAAGCCATATTTTTCCAACCGGTACTGTAGCGTGCGAAACGAAATGCCCAGCAGTTTAGCGGCCTGCGTGATGTTTCCATCCGTGCGCTGCATAGCTTGGACGATCAGCGAGCGTTCGACTTCGTCCAGGACCACGCCGTCGGGCGGCAACTTAAAGATCGCGGCGCTTCGCTCTTGTTGATGTTGGCGTAATTCCGGGGGCAAATCGTCCTGACCGATCTGGTCGCTTTCACACAGTAAGATGGCGCGCTCAATCACTGATTCAAGTTGACGCACATTGCCCGGCCAACCATAGTTCATGAGCGCCTCCATCGCCGAGCGTGTCAGGCCGCTGATCCGTCGGTGAGCGGCTCGGGCATGCTTAGCCAGAAACAGATTGACCAACACCGGGATGTCCTCACGACGTTCCCGCAACGGCGGCACGTCAATCGAAAGCACATTGATGCGATAGAATAAGTCCTCGCGAAACCGACCATCTTGCACCATTGCGTCTAAATCCCGATTGGTGGCCGTCAGGACGCGAACGTCAACTTTGACCGGTCGCGTGCCGCCGACGCGCATGATTTCTTTCTCTTGCAGCGCTCGCAGTAGCTTGGCTTGCATGCTTGTGTTGAGCTCAGCAATTTCGTCTAAGAACAGTGTCCCTTGATCGGCGACCTCAAACAGGCCTTTTTTCTGCGCGTGGGCGCCGGTGAAGCTGCCTTTTTCGTGGCCGAACAATTCGGACTCCATCAGGTTCTCATTGATAGCCGCGCAGTTGACTGCCTGAAAAATCTGGTTTGACCGTTGACTAGCTTTGTGGATCGCGCGTGCGATGCGCTCTTTACCGACGCCAGACTCGCCGCGAATGAGCACCGTTGAAGATGAATTGGCCACTTTTAAGATCATTTTTTTGACGCGCTCCATGGCTGCTGAGGCGCTGACGATCTCTTCGTCAATCGCGTCCAATTGCTTAAGCGCCTCTTGGATCGTTTTCAGCAGTGTGTCACGCTCCAGTGGTTTTTCCAGGTAGTCATAGGCGCCTAGCTTAATAGCTTCCTTAGCCGAATCAATCGAGCCATGGGCTGTCATCATGATGACGCAGGTGGATGAGTCCTGCGTCAGAAGCTCCTTCAGAAGCTGCAAGCCATCCATGCCTGGCATTTTCAGATCGGTGAGCACTAAATCGAAATGCTCATGTGCGACAAGCTGCATAGCCTGATGGCCGCTTGCGGCTGTGCTGACCTGATGTCCCTCTTCAGCGAGGATCAGTTGCAGAATATCGCGTTGAAGCTTTTCATCATCTACAACCAAAATCTTTCTGCTACGCATGAGGCCGTCTCCTTAGTAGTTCATCCGTGCTGTTGGTTGGCATTTGTGTCAGAGGCCGGCGTTGGGGTATGCAAGCGTGGTAGCGTGATCGTAAACGACGAGCCTTGATCAAGCTGGCTGTGAACGCTAATAGTCCCGCCGTGGTCTTGCACCAATTTTTTAGTCACAGCCAGCCCCAGGCCAATGCCGGTCTCCTTCGTTGAGTAGTACGGCTCAAAGATTTTGTCCAGTTGCTCAGGGGCAATGCCAACGCCTGTATCGCTCACCGTGATTTGCACATCCTGATCAGAGGAAGCCAGGGTGATCCTCAATTGACCGCCTGTCGGCATAGCTTGAATGGCGTTCATCACCAAATTGGAGAGACAAATCTTCAGTAACTGCTCATCTGCCTGAATCTCTGGCACATCACCGTTGCATTCAACGAGCAAATGAATTTTCTGTTCTTTTGCTTGCAGTTGCAATGGGGAAACGACATCGTTGAGCAATTGGGACAGGTTAACCGATTGAGGTGACAGTTTTGTTGGTTTGCCATAATTGAGGAAGTCAGTCACAAGTTGGTTTAATCGCGCTATCTGGCTTTTAATTGAATCCAGTAAATTGTCGAACATGGATTGATCGGCCTCGGCGCTTGGGCGGAAACGGCTGCGTACATGGTCAATGCTGAGGTTGATGAAGTTCAGCGGATTGCGGATTTCGTGAGCGATGCCGGACGCCAAGCGTCCGATGGCGGCTGCTTGTTCAACCTCGCGCAGACGTTCTTCAAGCTGCCGATTGCGCTTTAAGCCATGAACCATTTCATTGAACGTGGCTGCCAGGCTACCGATCTCGTCGCGATGTCTGACTTGGAGTTGCACATCAAGGTCGCCTTGGGCCACGCGGCGTTCAGCTTTGAGCAAATCGTCAATCGGACGAGTGAATCGCCTCACTAACCAGATTAACAGGCAGGCGGTCACGCTCATCATGCCGATCATCGCCCACAGCCGGTTACGCGAGTTTTGTGTCAACACGTTGGAAATCCCTTCCCACGACAGCAGCACATGGATTCGCTCTTGTTGGGTAGCATTACCATTGCCTGTAGTGATGGGGAAATTGTAATAACGGACTTCGCCGGGCGCTGTCTGTTGGGCTTGCTGGAAGAGTTCGTTGTAGCTGATCTGGTGCTCTGGATCGGGTAACGGACCGGCGCTGACCAGCTCTTTGCCGAAGACGGCCGGGTTGGTACTGTCCTTGATCACGCGACGATGGTCGGTGATGAAGATAAGCAAGACGATTGGCCGAAATCGCGGTTGCATGGGATGTTGCTCAATGTATTCGGAGAGCCACAGTGGTGTGGGAATGGAGGCTAATGAAACCTGCACAGCCTCAGCTAACGCGCCGACGTGCTCGTCCACTTTATCGTGAATTTCTGCCTCAGCTTTCACGTTGAGCTGATACAGCAAAAAGGTTGTTAATCCGACCATCGTCACCAGCAACAGCGTGACTTGCAGCATGAAGCTCATGTAGCGACCATCTTTCCTTTGCATATCGTCACCTCATGACCAGCGAAATTGATCGCTTCGTCCAATGCGCTCATCCAGGATGGACCTGGCTGAGCCCCTCAGTGGTGGCAACAAGATGATTGTCTCCGGCATCATGACAGTGTTATATTAACTTACGGCGAGTCGGCGTTGAAGTGCTGTGGCAAAAAGTGAATAACGGTATATTGCGATGACGGGAGCGAAGAGATGATGAACAGAAAGATACGTGCGCTGACATTAGGTTTGACATTTCTTGTCACATCTTTGGGGTGGCCCTCCAGCGGGCTCAGTTACGCCAGCTCTGCGGCTGTCCTCGGCCAACGCAAAGCGTATCGGAGCGGCGTCAAGGCTCGCAAAGCCTCCTTGCAATCGAAACGTAAGACGTCGCAAGCAAGACAGCGATCAGCCGGCACGCGCTGGCGTCGGGCACGGCGCCGGCGTGGCCCGACGATGGCTGAGATACTGGCGGCCAGAGCCCGTGCTCTGCGACTGCAATCGCAAATGGCTATCGCTCAAGATGACGTGCGCGGTGAAGACCCTGAGGTACGTCAAGCTGTCCTCAATGCCCTTGGCGATCAGGCGGGAACGGTGGTGGTGATGGATGCGCAAACAGGCCGAGTTTATAGCATCGTCAACCAGGAGTGGGCGATTCGCCAAGGGTTCACTCCCTGCTCGACGATCAAACCTTTTGTGGCTCTTGCTGCCTTGAAGGAGAATCTGATTCGGCCCACATTCCCTGCTGGTCAAGCCTCGCTGTCGTTGAGCTTGCTTGATGCCCTCTCACGTTCGGACAACATCTACTTTCAGCGAATCGGCGCGAGCCTCGGCGCTGAGCGCCTGCGGCGCTACGCAACCGACTTTGGACTGGGACAACTGACAGGCATCAATTTGCCTGGTGAGATTGCTGGCCGTATCCCTGACGGCCCTGTTGTAGGGACAGCATCAAGTCATGGCACCGGCTTTGCCGTCACGGCGATTCAGTTGGCCGTCTTCACGGCAGCTATCGCCAATTATGGAGCGGTGTACAGGCCTCAAGTGGTGATTGATGATATGCAAGCGCAGCCTGCTGGTGATCAGCATGGCGAAAGCCACGGCGATTTGGCGTCCGGGGGCCCGACGGTTGCTTTCAAGCCGATTTTGCATCGCCATCTGAATATCAGTGAGGTCGAGCGCTTGAACCTGCTGGCTGGGATGACCGGCGCCGTCGAATTTGGTACAGCCCGCCGGTCATACGACCCGACAATTCAGGTAGCTGGCAAGACCGGCAGTTGTACTGGCGACGCCGGCGTTCGTCTCGGCCTGTTCGCTTCGTTTGCGACCGTCGAGCGACCGAGGCTCGTGGTGGTGGTCATAACGCAGGGAATCAATGAACGGGGTTCTTCAGCAGCGCAGATTGCTGGTCATATCTACCAGCAACTTGCCGACCGATTCCAATTACGACATCCGTAATCATAGGTTGTTGCTAGCGCTGGCGGGCAGCGCGGCATGTCCTTGATAACAGCACGGACCCGGAGGAATCCGTTTGCCATGCGGACAGTGCGTCGGGTGACCAAGGAAGGCGCATATACTATTGGTCATTTCCGGGCTTAAAATGTGCTCGAACACACAGGCTTCAGCTTCAGCCTGTTGATCCGGCATGCTGAGCGTGTTTGAGAAAAGCGTCTCAGCGAGCCGATGTCGTCGAATCAAGCTCCGAGCGCGTGCCTCGCCTTCCGAGGTGAGAAAGATGTCGTTGCCGTTGAGCGTGAACAACCGATTCATCCGCTCCGCATTGATATAGGCCTCACCGAACCGTCCGAGTGTTTTGATCACTGCATCGCGTGTCAACTGACCGTCTTCTCTGAGCACCCAGAGTTGCTCCATGATTTCGTCAATGTTCTCCTCGACTTTTTCCGGCGTCAGATCAAAACCGATGACGCGGCCATGATCCAGTTGAATCTGCCGATCCGCTTTCTGACCGATGCGGACATCGTGTGTGACCAGCACAATGGTATGGCCTTCGTGATGCAGTTCGCTCAACAGGTCCATGACAAGGCGTTCGTTCTCTTCATCAAGATTGCCCGTTGGCTCATCGGCCAGCAGCAAAGGCGGCTCATTGATCAGCGCCCGAGCGATGCATACGCGCTGTTGTTCACCTCCGGAGAGCTCGCAAGGCCGATGGGTCAAGCGGTGGCCTAGGCCAACTCGCGCGAGCGCTTCGGCAGCTTCTTTCTCATCAACCATACTGTGGTAGTACTGAGCCAGCATGACGTTTTCCAGGGCTGTCAGATAAGGGATCAAGTGGAATTGTTGAAAAATCAGGCCGACATGTTCACGACGGAATTCAGTCAATTGCGCGCCGGACAATTGCGTCACATCGTGGCCGGCAATCACCAGTCGTCCTTCGTCTGGTGTATCCAGGCAACCGAGCAAATTCAACAGTGTCGTTTTACCTGAACCCGATGGCCCCATCACGGATACCCACTCGCCTTGCTCGATACGCATATCCACGTGATCAAGCGCGCGAACCGGGCCGTAGTCTTTGGTTAATTTTTCCGCCGTGATGAATGACATAATTTCACTCTCCTTTCAACGCCGAGGCCGGCTCGATCGTGAGCGCCCGCTTGAGCGGCGCGTATGCTGCCAGCCAACACACAATCAGAGCAAGCGCCAGTGTCAATGGAATCGTCTCTGGCCGAGGTGAGACGCCGGTCTGGAATAGACGCAGGCCAATGAGCCGTGACCCGATCACGCCGATAGCAAAGCCCGCCAACCCGCCAACCAACGCCAACACCGACGCCTCACTCAACAACAGTCCCAAAATCTGACGCGGTTGCGCGCCCAACGCTTTCATCAAACCAATTTCACGATGACGTTCCATCACAAGCGCCATCATCGTCGTCATCACGCACAACGCTGAAGTGATCAGGATGATAGCCGTCAGCACGAACATCACCCATTTGACTTTGCTCAGCACCTGAGCTTCGGATTGCGCGACTTGTCTGAGCGGACGCGCTTCAACGCCTGTAATCCGTTGTTCAATTTCTCGCGCTGTGGCTTGAACCTGTTGAAGGCCACCCATGACACTCAATGCCAAGAGTGAAATCTGAGCCTTCAGGCCGGTTGCGTGTTGGAGCGTCGAGAGGCTCATGAATACTTGCTCATCTTCGGATTCACCGGTCGTAACAATGCCCGTGATTCGTAGCAGGCCTTTCCAGCTCCCATCGCCGATGGCCAACTGAATGCGATCGCCGACTTGCAATCCCAATCGCTGGGCCAGTTGCGAGCCAATCATGCCTGCATCAGTATTGTCATCGCGAGCCCATTCTCCTTGAACGTGCCAATATGGGCTGACTTGGCGAACGCTGTTGAATCGGACCCCAGCAACGATGACTGCCTCGTTGCTGGGGTCGGCCTGAATTGTCCCCGTTGCGTAAAGATAGGGCGCTGAACCAATCACCTTATCAGTGCCGCTGAGGCGTTCCACTTCCACCCACGACTCGCTCAAATGGCTTTCAGGGAACCGGGGGATCACAACCAGGTTCGCTCCGTAGGTTCTGAGCTCTCGGTTCATTTTGCGCTCCACATCGAACGTCAAATTGAGCAGCGTCGCTGCCGCCGCCGTTCCCACCATGACAGCCAGTAAAGCCAGCGCCACTTTGACGCCCCGTCGCACCAGCGATTGTTTGAGCATCTGCCAAAAAAGTTGCTGCTGATTCATACGCCTTCGTGTATCGTCATGTATTGCGCAAAATTTCAACCGGACGGAAACCAAGCAATTGTCTTGCCGGCACAGCGCACCCAATCAGCGCAATGGCTACTGCCACGCCCAATGCCAGTGGTAATATGATCGGCTTAAGAGCGACGCTTGAACCGAAAACCACGCTGCCAACCAGCTTGGCTAGTATGATCCCTAAGCCGCAGCCCATGAACCCGCCGATCAATCCCATCAACGACGCCTCTGTAAGAAACAGAACAACCACCTGTGCGTTGGTCGAGCCAATGGCTTTCATCAATCCAATCTCGGTTCGTCGCTCCAGCACCGTTGTCATCATAGTGCTCATCACAGCCAGCGCCGATGCCACCAATGCCAGTGCAGCAACCAGTATCATCATGAGTTTCATTTTCTGCAGAATTCGAGCTTCGGATTCAACAACCCGCTGAATCGGTTTGACGTCAGCCATCGGGAACACCTCACGCAGATTGTGGGCAATCGAACTGACGAATGGCGTACACATCCACCGCTCGAATTCTTCTGGCGGCAACCGGTGCGGGTCAGTCCCGAGGCGTTCATAGACTTTGCTTTCCGGTGTCGTGAGCGCGCTGACCAATACGCGCTCGATTTGTCCTTCACGCCGGGTGAGCTTCTGTACAGCAGCAAGCGTGGTGAAAATTTGATCGTCTTCCGCTCCGCCGGTTGTCAGGACACCGGTGACATAAAACGAATCCTGCTGGTTGCCAACTTTGATCTCAAGCGTCTGGCCAGGCTGAATCTGTAATGCCTTGGCTACCGCTTGGCCAACCAGGGCCTGTTGAGGCGCGTTGGTTTCATCAACCCACTGACCCTCCACATGCCAAAGCGGATTGAGCGTCTTCATGCCGGTTTCCATGGCCCCGCCCTCGAAGCGAACCGGCTGATGAAACCAAGTTCCGACCAATTTGACCGCCCGACCACGCACCGAGGCCCACTCGTCCAATATCGGAGCGAATGCCAAAATGTTGTGTCGCCAGAAGACCTCTTTGATTCTCGGCAGATGGCTTTCAGGCAATGCGCCTTCGGGTTTAAGCCGGCTCAAATCCTCGCCACCAATCTCTAACGGCAGAGCCGTCCCTTTGGGCACAATCAGCAAGTTGGCTCCAAACGCTTTCAGCTCACGATTGACCTTATCCTCCACATCCAGTGTGATGTTGAGTAGAACGACGATCACACTTGTGCCCAGCATCAGCGCCAACGTCGCAATCAATTTGCTACGTCGCTGTCGGCGGAACGATTGTGCGACCACACGAAAAAACATCAGGCGTACTCCTGATTTTTACTTCTCGTTAACGAGCGTACATCTCTGGGTTCTTCTCGAATGCCTTAGCGCATTCCGGCATTTTGCAAAAATAGTAAGTCCGCCCATTGTGCTGAACCTGCTTGCCCACATCAGCCATGCGCAGCTTCATCTGGCAAACAGGATCAAGAAGTTCGACCGGCTCGCTGTTGCCGAATCGTCCAACTTCCTTCATCACATCGCTGGCAGCGACCACTAACCAATCTCCATTAACGTGAGACGCCAGTGGAATGGGATTGCAGCCGCCGGTTTCGCCGATCGTCGGCGCATGAATATCTGCCGCGCAGTTGAGGCAGACGATCGCCCGGTCCTCCTGAACATATCCGTAAGCGCCGCAAATTTCGCAGGCGTCAAATGCCGTGCGGATTTTACCCTCGTCTGTCTTGAGCGCCAAAAAGCGAACCGTCGTCCCATTGACCGGCAAGCCGAAGCGATGAAGCTGGCCGTCATTGACCTCAGCGATAGGAATTTTGATCAGACCATTGTCGGCTTGCACGAGCTTCGGTGGACTAATCGTTCTCGAGCGCGTCGAGTAAGCATAATTGACTGTCAACACGGTGACGATCAAAACGCCAACCGTCGCCGTGATCAGTCGCCACCGCTTTTCCCGATTGAGCTGGGCCAATTGTTTGCGTGCTTCGGCCCCGTGAAGTTCAGCCGCCATGCTCAGGCGTTGTCGCGCTTGTTGACTGGGAACGAGTGTCATGATCAGTGGCAGCGCAATGATCGTCAAGATGAACAGCACATCGTGCTTGACAAGTGGTCCAATCAGGCTCATTTGGCGCGGCCCCAGAGGAATGACGCCGGCTTCCGCCAACTCGTGCAGACCACCGATTACAAGCTGCACGGCAAAGACCAGCAGCACAATACCTGTTACCTTGAAGAACCGGCCTAGATCAATGCGTACCGCTCCTTTGAATATGGCAATGCCCAGCGTCACGGCCAAACCAAGACCTATTATTCCGCCAAGCCAGCTAAGCAGCGCGTCGGTTGTCAAATTGACTGCGCTCAGAAATAGGATCGTCTCGATGCCTTCGCGAAAGATCATGACAAAAGTGAATCCAACAAGTCCCCACGAGTAGCCGGCAGCAGCTCCCTCGACAATTGTGCCGACGCGCTGCTCAATCTCTCCTTTTAATCTATGAGCCGTGCGCCACATCCAAATGATCATACTGCTGACAAACACAGCAGCCACCAGCATGGCAACGCCTTCAAATAACTCAGCGTTGAACTGAATGCGACTGAGACTCCACGCCCCGATGAGGCTAGCCAGCACAGCCAAGCTTAACCCCAAATAGACCGAGCGCGTTAAATCACTTCGCTCAATTTTGCGCAGGTAGGCCAGAATGATCCCAATAATGAGGGCGGCTTCAACGCCTTCACGCAACATGATGACGAGTGCTTGAAACATAGGAATGGATCCTAATTTGAAAATGGTTTTCAATTTCGAGCAGAAGAGATTAACGACAGAAGGGGAAAAAGTCAACGAGCAAGGCCAGCGCGTTCAGCAACGTTTCATCCGCACGCATGTTTCGACGTGTATTAGTAGAGATGAGCAGGGCTAGATTGCGTTCAGTGACGTTTCATCCGCGCGCGTATCTGGACACGAGCTAGAGCGATTTGCGAATGAGTTTATCCTGGGGCGCGCACTTCCAGCATGCATGAGCCCGCAAGATGCGGGCGCTCCCCGGGTAAAGGCAAATGAAAATCGCTTTAGTGAGAAGGATGAGCGCGGCACAGGGTCGCGTTCAGTGACGTTTCATCCGCGCGCGTATCTCGACTGTCCGCAGCCAATCCTTATAGGCGTCATATTGATTCATCGTGGTTAAAGGCAAGGCTCGGTCTGTATTCTCTTCCCAGCGCCGGACCAAATAAAGCGATTCATAGATGCGTCCGATTTCATACTCTCGACTGATGCGCAGCCCGACGGCATAATCTTCGCCATAGCTCGTATTGGGAAACTTGATCTGTCGTAGCACAGGCACATAAAACGCGCGAGGCGCGCCCAGACCAAGAACCCGTAACGCATTATTGCGACCGTTCTCCTGCGTCCATTCCCGATGATCAATCAACCCGGGGGGGGTCTCTTCGAGGTTGAAGTTGACGGTCGTGTACGAGCCAATGACCATCGCATATCGAGGCGCGGCCGTTGGCGATTCCCAGAATTTGTCAACCATCGTTTGTAGGGTATGTGTGTCACGATACAAATCATCCGAATCAAGCTGGACAGCAATTAACCCGCACTCCGGTGAATCAATCGCTTCATTCCAGCAACCACCAATACCGAGATCGGTTCGTTGAGGAATCTTGTGAATCAAATTCTTATGCTGTCGAGCCGAGTTTTTGACGATGTCTGTTGTGCCGTCAGTCGAGTGGTTATCCACCACGATGACGTTATAAGCGAACGAGGTTTCCTGGCTCAGGGCGCTATTGATAGCATCGGCAATCGTTTTCTCTCGATTACGCACTGGAATGACGATGCTTGCCATCACGGGAAAAGCGGTTTCGGTCGCCGGCGGTGATTGAAAGACCGGCTCCAAAAACGCGCCGATACGACGTAGATGGGCAGTAGCAATTCGCTCCATCTCCAGTTGGTAATCGCGGTTATTGGGGTCAACATAACGATGGACAGGCTCCAGATCGGCTTGCTCGTCAATGGCCACCGGGCAGCGCGTGTAGAGCGGTTCCGGAACGCGGACAATGGCTGAATCAATTGAGATTTTCAGCCGAAGATCGTACACGCCGCCCCAGCGGATCGTTGCTTCAATGCGCCCGTGCTGCCGTCGCGCCCGGTCTGCTGCTTGTTTTGAGATCAGCAACAGCGAACCAAAATCAAAGGTGTCGCGGATGCTGCCCAGTTGATAATCAATGGTCGGGTGTTCGGTCACCTGACCGTGATTCCGCTCTCTAAAATCGGCATATATGATTCCGGCCTGTGTATCATCCATCACGGCGAGCAACCGTTCGATGGCTTGCTGACTGATGTCCACCTCGTGACCGGGTAAAAGAAGCAACAGATGCTCAGTCGTGACAGCATCGAGGGCGCGCTCGATGCAATCACCGGAGAACCAGGAATCGGCCTGAAGGAATTGCACGCCGTCAGGCGGCGCTTGTAGCGGTGGGGTTTCCCGATGTAACACCACGGTGCGCTCGATCAGCGGATTCTGCGTGAACAGTTCGAGCTGGCGAGCAAACCCAGAAGCGCCAGCGTGATCAGAGAAATCAGGTATGATAGCTGTCAACGGTTTCATCTTGTCGTTACGTCCTTGCAGTTTTCACTGAATCAGCGATTGTACACAGCCTTGGGTGTGTATTCAAAATTTTTTGCTGATGGCTCACGTCGGACCGTCAATCTAGCTGGTGAGAAATGCATCAGTTGATTGTGAAGATGCTCCAATCGGTTCTCTCTTCGTTTACTGGCATCCCATGCTGGTCATGCCGGCGTTACTGATGTAGCGCAGATGAGCGCATCTTTGTCCCAGGTGCGTATCGTGCAAAATCCTATTGATAAAGGTCTGGTTCTCCGGTCGGTCGTGTATGCCACCGCTTATGAACCCACAGCCACTGATCTGGATGACGACGGATGATCTGTTCGATGACCTGGTTGAACCGGGTGGTATTAAGTTGAATATCGCGCTGTGCATCGTCCGTTGTTTGCAGTGGCACGGGTGGCTCAAAATGCAGTCGGTGCTTTTTCCGTTGCTCGTCCCAGATGAGGTAGCCGGGGACGACCGGCGCGCCGGTGCGCCGTGCCAGCATGGCCATGATCGGAGATGTACAGGCTGGGCGTCCGAAAAAGTCGCAAAAAATGCCTTCGTGAGGTTGTGTATTCAAATCGAGCAGGATGCCAACCGTTGCGCCGCGCCTGAGAGCTTGCAAGACATGCCTGACTGAGTCTGTTTTGTTCACGACGAGGACTCCGCTTGATCGGCGATAGCGTTCGATCAAGCGATCCAGCCGAGGATTGTCTAGCCGTCGCGCCAGAACATACATGGGATAGCCGAACAGCGCGTGGGCAAACGAGCTCAGCTCCCATGCGCCGATATGAGCCGTCAGTATCAGCACGCCGCGTGCTTGTGCTGACGCCTGTTGATAGTGTTCGAGGCCGTCATATTCGACAATCTCAGAGACGTTCGCCGGAGTCAGTTTTGGAAATTGACTGAACTCACCTAGCAAGCGTCCGAGGTTACGAAAGGCGCCGCGCAGGACTCGGTCGCGTTCCGCTTGGCTCATATCTGGAAAGGCCAGTTCTAGGTTACGTCGTCCCACTCGCCGCAGCCTTCTCCACACGTGACCGGTCAATTGCCCGATGACGCATCCGGCTGTAAGCGCCCATGAACGGGGCAGCATGCCCAGGCCTTTCAACACCGCAAAAGCAATGATGAATTCAAGCCAATCGCGGATGAGGCTGCGTGCTTTCATGTTCTGATGCAGCGGGCGGCAAACTACCACAGCTAAAATTCGGCTGTCAATTTGCTCAAGCCAGGTCAGTGCGCACGTTTTGGGTTACCACACTGACAATCCAGTGTGGTGTGATTGGTCGAGCGAATTCGGCGATGACGCCCGATTGGTTGGTAAATTTTTCTCCTCCAACTCATTGTTCATGATGGTGAGTTGCCCAGCTTTCATGGCATGGCAGTTGCTCAATCTTGGTTGCGAAGGACAGTAACACGTCAAAGAAGCGTTGAGACAATCGGGGGGCTGCACGGTCAAACCGGCGGCGCTCAACGCTTCTTTGTTTTTTCTCTGGTTGCAAGCCGTGACAAGTTCCTAAGCCGAGCCTGTTGGCCATAGCGGAGAGGCAACCGAGGCACGCCGCAGCCGTGACAATCATACGCCAAGCATCACCGGTATACGGTGGCTCGGGCAATGGCATTTGCTGTAGACGAATCGGGTGACAATCATACGCCAAGCATCAGCGGTATGCGACTCTCATCTGCGACGGTCGTTGTTGAACCGCTATCACATCGAACGAAAGGCGGCCGAGCAACCGACCCTGCGTTGTTTTCACTTCCACGCGCCACTTGCCCGGTCCAATGTTTCGCTTGAGCGAGTAACCGCGATAGCCGCCCTCGCGACCGCCTACAATCGGGTAGCTATGTTGGCCTCGGATGGTCCACCGGCCGTTTGCGTCTTTTTGTTGCCATTCGTGCACAACCTGCTCGTTCAATTGCGTCGGCGCGAACACGGCTGTGAAGCAGTAAACGGTATCACCCGTGGCGTAGTGGAAATCGCGTTCATCCTGTTTCCAAAATTGCCACCAACTTGGCTGACGATATGTCACCTCGTACTTGTCGCCGAGGCGCTTGACGCTGCGATAGATGCCGCCATCTTTCAGCGCGAGCGGCACAGGCGGCATCCAGTTTAAGAAATAGAAGCAGACAAGCGCGGCGAAAATCACCAACGGGAGTTGAGCAGCATGTAGCATCTGGTTGCGCCATCGCTTGCCATGAATGAGCGCCAGGATGGCGGCCAGCGGCGCAAAGCTCACAAGGCCGCTTGTGATGAACAGGCCGTCGCTCATGGTACGGGTTACCACCGGCAGGAAAAATGTGAAAAAAGCGAAGCAGCAAAAGTAATAGATCGCCGTGAGCAGCGTGAGATTGCGGAGCCGATGCGAAAAGAATTCGTTCGCCAACATCAATCCCACAAGCAGGAGGACGAAGATCAGGGATTTTCCCACGCCAGCGCTTTTGAAATAAAAGACCACATAGCTGGAAAGCAAGCCACCCAAGAAAAAGTGGGTAGCAGCGGTGATCAGGTCCAGCCGACGGATGACCCAAGCGCGGGTGAGGTATCCTTGCTCGACGCGACCGATGATGACGATAAGCAAGCCGGCGGCCAAGGCGTAGCCGAGCAGGATCAGATTGTCAGACCATTTGTCAATCCGTGTGAGCGTAAGCGTATCCCAGAGGAATCCGGCGATGAACGCTCCCAACGGGATGTATTTCTCATAGCGCTGATACCAGTATTTAAGCAGTTGGTGGCGATGTGCGATGGTTGGTGGCGTGCGCGCGATATGCTCGTCGGACATAGTCGTTGTGGTTATAAAGCCATTGTCATTTCGCTCGTTTTCGACGGGCTGCTGGTGAGCCTGTTTGGACGCGCAAAGCGGCGGTGTTTCTGTCGCGCTATGTCGAGACTGAATGCTAACGCCGACCTCAACAGCAAGTCGTATGTGAGATGATCGTGCCGGTTCATGTTTCTCTTTGTGTCGTGTGCCGAATTAGTGCGTTAGCTCATAGTTCTCTTCATTCGGCAGGTCGTATGCAAGGTTATTGCGTTGGTTCATGGATCGCTTCGTGTGGTGCGCAAGGTTATTGTGTTGGTTCATGGCTCTCTTCGTTCGGCAGATGAATTTTGCGCAATTGCATGAACTCGGACTTGAACGCCGCTTCCATGTCGGTTCGCTCAGAAGCTGGCAGTAGTGAAGCTCGCACGCCGTTTAATACCAATTGTTCCAATTGATCGGCGCCCATCTGAAATGTACGGGCGATTGCCAGGTACTCATCCGTCAGCGTTGTATTGAACAATGGCGGATCGTCGGAGTTGAGTGTAACAAATAATCCTTCGGCCAACAGCCGCGGGAGCGGATGATCGGCCAGCGTCGGCACAACATGCAAACAGACGTTACTGGTGACGCAGACATCGAGGGGAATTTGCCGCTCGCGCAGTTCTGCGACCAGCGCAGTGTCTTCCAGGCAGCGCACGCCGTGTTGAATCCGGTCGGCGTGCAATGCGCGGAGCGCCCCCCAGATGCTTTCCGGCCCGACCGTTTCGCCAGCGTGCGGCACGCTGGCCAGACCGGCACGTCGCGCGCGGTCAAAGGCTTTTTGGAATCGTTCCGGTGGATGTCCGACTTCGGGGCCGCCCAGCCCGAGCGCCACAACGCCGTCGCCCATTCCACTGATTGCCCAGTCGGCCACGAGTACCCCTTCAGTGGGCGCGATCATGCGGGGGATGTCAATGATGAATCCTGCACGGACGCCATGCTCGGCAGCAGCCCAGGCGCGCGCGCGATTGAGCGCAGCCAGTTGATCGCGGAAAGGAATTTTCTTGAAATGATAGTGCAAGTAGGCCGTATAGGTGACTTCGCTATAACGAATGTTTTGCGCGGCCTGACCAGCAAGAAATTCCCGAGCGATCAATTCAATATCGTCGGGCGTCCGAATGCATGAACAAATCGTCAAATAGGCGCGGACGAAATTGTCAAAGTCGCTAAACGTATACCATTGGCGCAGTCCTTCAACCGTCTGCGCCGGCAACTGAACGCCGTGACGTTGCGCCAGCGTCAGTAACGTGGCCGGTTGGATCGAGCCTTCCAGATGGACGTGCAGCTCGACCTTAGGCATCGCGCGAATGAATGTTTCAAGAGACATCGTACACGCTCTACGGGTCGGTGATTGTCGGCATCGTGGCGGCTGGCGCCAGGCGCTGATTTTGTTCATCCAGCCATTTCTTGAGCGGCGCGAAATAATCGAGGATGGCCGTTGCGTCCATTTGCTCGGAGCCGGTGAGCGCCTTGAGCGCTTCTGGCCACGGTCGGCTCTGCCCCATGGCCATCATGGCTTTGAGTTTCGCGCCGGCTTGTTTATTACCGTAAATCGAGCAACGATGCAGCGGCCCCGTGTAACCGGCGACCTGGCACAACGCGCGATGAAATTGGAATTGCAGAATGGTGGCCAGAAAGTAGCGCGCATACGGCGTATTAGCCGGGACGTGGTACTTAGCGCCGGCATCGAAATCGGCTTCAGTGCGCGGCACGGGCGGGGCGATGCCCTGATATTTCATGCGCAAGTCCCACCATGCTTTGTTGTATTCGTTCGGACTTGTTTTGCCGGAAAAGACATTCCATCGCCATTGATCCACCAGGTAACCGAACGGCAGGAACGCGACCTTGTCCAGCGCGCGTTGCAACAGCAATCCGATGTCGGCGCTTTCGTCGGGCACGGTCTCGATCAAGCCGATTTTTTTCAGGTAATCGGGTGTGACAGAGAGCGCAATCGTATCGCCCAGTGCTTCGTGGAAGCCGTCATTGGCGCTGTCTTGAAAAAGTCGTGGCTGGTGCGCGTAGGCTAATTGGTAGAATGTATGTCCGAGTTCGTGATGGATGGTGGCAAAGTCTTCAGCGGTTTGATTGATGCACATTTTGAGGCGAACATCTGACTTGCCGTCAATGTGCCAGGCGCTCGCGTGGCAGACGACCTCGCGGTCGCGCGGCTTGGTAAAGAGTGAGCGTTCCCAGAAGGTAGACGGCAGCGGATCAAATCCCAGCGAGGTGAAGAACCCTTCACCGATTCGCACCATCTGTTTAGCGTCAATCTGTTTTTGTTTGAGGATGTCGCTCAGGTCATAGCCCGGATCGCTCGTCGCCGGTTTGAGCAAGGGATAGATGTTATCCCATTGCTGGCTCCACATATTGCCGAGCAGATGAGCAGGCATCGGGCCGTTTTCTGGAACAAGCTGGCGACCGTAGTATTCGGAGAGCTTGGCTCGCGTGTAAATGTAGAGCGATTCATAGAGCGGCCTGACCTGTTGCCACAGCCGTTCCATTTCGGCAGCAAACGCATCCGGCGGCATGTCATAGTTGGAACGCCACAGAGCGCCGAGGTCTTGATAGCCCATTTCGCGCGCGCCTTTGTTGGCCAACTCGACGAAGCGCACATAGTCAGCCCGGTAGGGCGGCGAGACAGCATGCCAGCCGAGCCATGCCTCCTTGAGTTTTTCAGGGTCACGGCTGTTGGCCATGATCTGTTCCAGGTCGCCAAGACTCAGACAGGGGCCGTCCGGGCCTTGCGGACAGTATTTGCCTTTGCCGTAAGCGCTCTGCATCGAAGTGGCCAAGCGGGTCAGTTCCTCGCGTTCGGCCGGATTGCTCGGCGCCGGCAGCGTGAGCGACCGTTTGAGTAATTGGAATTTGCGTGCTACCACGGGCGGCAGTTTCAATCCATCGAACGCGCGCGCGGCTTCCACCGCCTTGGTGTACGCGGCAATGTATTCCTTTCTGGCGTCGGCGGCGATCAGTTCGGTATCGTCGGTGATGAAATTGTTATTGACCCAATCGGCTCGTTCGGCTTTCTCGGCCAGCTCGGCCAGGCGTTGTTCAACTTCAGTGATGAATTTCTCCGCTTCCATCACGCGACGGGCTAACGGGCTAGCCGGCTTTCGGGATTTTGTTTTTGTTGTTTGAGCGAGGGCAAACACAGGCATCAGCAATAACGCTAACCCTATGACACAGCACCCACCAACACGACATGAAAATTCCATAGAGCCTCCTCAAGGATCAATGATTCGATCTTCACGTCTCCGTTTTCTCGCATCAGTTTTGAACTGTCCCAGATGGCGTGTCCGCCTGGGCATTCGACACATTCGATATTCCAGTTTCAAGTCCCCGCTTTCTCCCGTCAGTTTTGAACTGTTCCAATCGCATGTCCACCGGTGCATTCGATATTTTAGGATGTTGCCTCACACATTGAACAGGAAATGACAGACGTCGCCATCCTGAATAATGTAGTGCTTGCCTTCCACCTTAAGCGTGCCGCGTTTTCTTGCTTCAGCCAGGCTGCCGGCGGCGACCAGGTCTTCAAAGCGCACGACTTCGGCCCGAATGAAGCCGCGCTGCATATCCGAGTGAACCACGCCCGCCGCGTCAACCGCTGATGTCCCTTGGCGAATTGGCCAGGCACGCACTTCTTCAGGGCCAATTGTTATGAAGCTGATCAGTCCAAGCAGCTTGTATGATTGAGCAATGACCCGATCACGCGCCGGTTGGCGAATTCCTAGATCATCCATGAAGACGCGGGCTTCGGCGTCCTCCATCTGCGCCAGTTCGGCTTCAAGCTTACCGCAGAAGGCGATCACATCGCTCTTCCGATGCGGGTAATCAAACTGTGGCGGACACTGGATTTGATCCTCGCCGATGTTGATGACAATGAGCGCGGGTTTCGCCGTCAAAAATTGGTAACCCCGCAGCAGCCATTCATCGTCCGGCGTCAGGTCAACGTCACGGATCAGCGTTCCAGCCTCCAGCGCCGTTTTGAGCCGTTGCAACAGCTCACGCTCGTGGATGCGCTTCTCTCGATCCTTGGCGATCTTCTGGATGTCCGTTTCCAATCGTTCCAGTCGTCGCTCGATGATGCTCAAGTCGGAAAATGCTAACTCCAGATCAAGCGCCGCCACGTCGCGGGCAACATCCAATGAGCCTGATGGATGGGGAACTGTTACGTCTTCAAACGCGCGCACCACGTACAGCAGCGCATCGGCAGTGGCTAAATAATTGAGCAGAGCCGGCGGCAGCCCGCGGCTTTTGTGGGACTCGCCGCCCAGCCCAGCTATATCCACGTATTGCACGTCGGCGTAGGTGATTTTCTTGGGATGGTACATCTCGGCCAGGACTTCCAGTCGCGGGTCTGGCACCTTGACCATCATCACATTCGGTTCAAGCCGTCCTGACGCATAAGCAGACGTCTCGGCCCTGCCGCGCGTCAGCGCATTAAACACGGTGGTTTTGCCGCTGTTTGGCAATCCGATGAGGGTGACTTTCATAGCCGCCTCATATCGAGGCAGCTAGTATATCTGGCGCTCATTAAAAAAGAAACCGCAGAGCATGCGCAGAACGCTAAGCAAACAGCGTCATTGCGCTGCGCCCGCTCTGCGGTTCGTTTCCCGACGGAGTGCATCAATCGCCCATGTTCGTATGCACGCCATGCGCGATAAAAATCCGGGAGCGCACGCTTCCGGCGTGCCGAGCTGTCCGCTCCAACAAGCATGCAAGATGCATGCGCTCCCAGGGGGATGGCAGGGAAGGTTTACTTGACCTTGATCGGCACGCGAACTTCCGTGGTGATCCATTTGAAGATCATGTGCGCTCCGTCATTCACCTTCTCAAACGCGATGGTGAACGGATCAACTTCCTTCTCAAGCTTGGTAACAGGAGCTGTGACGACCACCACATCATTGGCGGCAAGGTAGCCTTCCTCGAACTTCTTCGTCTCAGGGTTATAGCGGGCTGTGCCTGACAGGCCAAGCGCTTTGTTAAAGTGAATGGTCCACTTCTCAGGGCCAGGGGTCGTGAAGAGCGAATAGGTGCCGGCTGGCAATTTCTTATCGCCAATCATGACGTCGCGAGTGACAGTGATCTCAGTCGCTTCATTAGCGCCGGTGCGCCAGATTTCGCCAAACGGAACCAATGCTCCTGACTCTTTCGTGCCAAAAATGTTCGTGCGGTCCCGCTTGTACGGACGGCTGTACACGACGCGGATATAAGTATCGCCCAGCATGATGCGCGACATGCTCATCGGGCTAGGACGTTTGGCCGGATCATCTTGCGCTGCCAGTGGCACGGCAGCGAACAATACGCCGATGACCAAGCTCATGCTCATCATTCTTTTCATCATGGTGCCTCCTCAATGTTTGAGTTTGAGTTCAACGATAGGCTGGTAGTTAAGCATACCGGCGGACGACACAGCAAGCCGATGACCCAACGCATGGCCTGATTTACAGTGTTTTACAATCGGCGCATCGCGCGCTCTATGCGCTCACGAGAGTTGGCCGATCCGGCAGCGTGTTGCATAATTCACGCCTATGAGTAACGAGAAGCTCGCTCAATTCGCCGGTCAATCTTATCTCAATCTGGAGACGTATCGCAAAACGGGCGTGCCTGTGCGGACGCCGATGTGGTTTGCCGAGCAGGACGGCTTGCTGTATGTCTACACCTCATCAACAGCCGGCAAGGTGAAACGAATTCGTAACAATTCAGCCGTGCGGGTTGTGCCCTGTGATGTCCGCGGCAACCCAAAGGGAACGTGGGTCGAGGCCAAAGCCCGGCTGGTCGGCCACTCGGAGCGGCAACGCGGCTTGCAGTTGCTCAATCGCAAATACGGTTGGCAGAAAACAGTCATTGATTTCTTCTCCAGCTTGCGAGGACGCACGCCGGTCGTTATTGCGATTGAGATTTGACAGACAGGCGCCGGACGCGCCATCATACCCCGCCTGTAAATTGCTTCAAGGAGATATGGATATGAAACGAATCACCATCGTGTCAGCGTTGCTGTTAACGCTCGGTTGCTTACTGCTTACTTCGGCAGAAGCGAGCCAAAAGCCTAAAAAGGCTGTTGCCAAGCGCGCTACCCTGAAGGTTGTCAAGCCGAATTTGGTTTGCATGGTGAACAACACCGTCTTTTCCCGCGAGCAGATTCCGGTTGAAGTTGACGGCAAAACCTACTACGGATGCTGCGAGATGTGCAAAAGCCGATTGGCCAATGATGAAGCGGTGCGGTACGCCGTTGATCCTGTGACCAACAAAAAGATTGACAAAGCCACCGCCGTGATCGGCGCCAAAGCTGATGGCAGCGTGCTTTATTTTGAGAGCGAAAAAACGTTGAAGCAGTACAGTGCCGGCGGCGCTCAGTGAGCGATCTTTTGCTCGACGCGCAAGCCGTGCATAGTGCAGACCAAGTAACGCCGGGTCACCACTGATCCATTGCTTGCAGCCAAGGGAATCGCTCCTATGCAATAGCACGCCACGAAGAAAAGGGGAGCGCAGGCGGAAACGCCTGTGCCACATACTCAAGAGATGTGGGTGAGAAAGTTGCACAATCCAAAACCAACGACGGCACGTTACAGCTTGACCCTTGGTTCATGATCGTGACGAACCGAGCGCTTTTGCAGTGATGTTTGGCTTACTCATTCGTATCGAACATGCCCACTGAGCGGCTTGGCTTGCTCGTTCGTATCAAACATGCCCACTGAGCGGCTTGGCTTGCTCATTCGTATCGAACATGCCTACTGAGCGGAGATTCACCATTGGCCTTGTGCAGATGGCCATGTCGGCTGAGCCGGCAGAGAACCTGGCGCGCGCGCTGGAACATGTTCGCGCGGCAGCCCGGTTGGGCGCGCAGGTCGTTTGCCTGCCCGAACTATTCCGCTCGCGCTACTTCTGTCAGCACGAGGACGCGGCGTGGTTTGACTTAGCCGAACCCATTCCCGGACCAACCACTGAGGCGCTCTCCGCAGTGGCTCAGCAAGAGGCTGTGGTTGTGATTGCGTCAGTGTTTGAGCGGCGCGCGCCGGGCCTCTACCACAACAGCGCGGCTATCATTGACGCTGATGGCCAGCTTGTTGGCCTTTATCGCAAGATGCACATTCCTGACGATCCGGCCTATTATGAAAAATTCTATTTCACGCCTGGCGACCTCGGTTTCCGTGCGTTTGAAACGCGCGTCGGGCGGCTCGGCGCGTTGATCTGTTGGGATCAGTGGTATCCAGAGGGCGCGCGCTTGACGGCGCTTCGTGGCGCCAGTGTGCTGTTTTACCCGACAGCCATTGGGTGGCATCCGCATGAGAAAGAGCAGTACGGCGCGGTGCAGCGCGATTCGTGGCGCACCATTCAGCGCGGCCATGCGATTGCCAACGGCGTGTACGTGGCGGCCGTCAATCGTGTGGGACATGAAATCCCTCCAACAGGTGGGGCAGGCATCGAGTTTTGGGGCAGCTCATTCATTGCCGACCCGCAAGGCGTGATCATTGCTGAAGCCTCCACCGACAAGGAAGAAATTCTGCTCGGTGATGTTGACCCGGAACGCATCGAAGATGTGCGGCGCAACTGGCCATTCCTGCGCGACCGGCGGATTGATGCGTATGTCGGGCTGGACCGGCGCTATCTCGAAGAGGAGCGGTGATGGGGCAGAGCGCCTGTGGACCTGCGGAGGAGTCGTGACGCAGCAGCTCATCAGCCGACCGACGCCGGCCTCGCTCGGTTTTCAGATGCCTGCTGAGTGGGAGCCGCACGAAGCCACGTGGATTGCCTGGCCGCATAATCGCACGGATTGGCCGGGCAAATTGGCGGCGATTCAGTGGGTCTACGGCGAGATCGTCCGCAAACTAGCGCCTGGCGAACTCATTCGCATTTTAGTCAACTCGGCAGCGCATGAAGCGCAGGCGCGCCGATTACTGGCTCGCGTGGGCGTTGATCCAACTCGCGTCGAATTCTTTCGCATTCCTACTAATCGCTCGTGGACGCGCGATTATGGTCCGTGGTTTGTGCGCAAGGCAGGCCGTCGCCGAGAAGCGGCCGTCATACGATTTCGCTTCAATGGCTGGGCGCGTTATCGCAATTGGCAAAGAGATGATCGGGTGGCTGAACGCGCGGCGCGCGTGCTTGGTTACCGGTTGTTCTCGGCGAAGGTCAACGGACGGCTCTTCGTGCTGGAGGGCGGCAGCATTGACGTCAATGGACACGGCACCGTGATGACAACGGAAGAGTGCTTGCTTGATCCCGTTGTGCAAGTGCGCAATCCAGGAGTGACGCGCCAGCAGACGGACGCTGCATTGAAAGCGTTTCTCGGTGTGACCAATGTGCTCTGGTTGGGCAAGGGCATTGCTGGCGACGATACGCACGGTCACATTGACGATCTCTGCCGGTTTGTTGGCCCGCGCACGGTGGTCCTGTGTCGTGAAACAAATCCGAAGGACGCTAATTACCGTCCGCTGGAAGAAAACCGCGAACGGCTTGAAGGCATGCGACTGGAAGATGGCTCGAAAATAGAGATTGTTCCGCTGCCGATGCCCGCGCCTCTGTATTTCGCTGGCCGACGATTGCCGGCCAGTTATGCCAATTTCTATATTGCGAACGCTGCCGTGCTTGTGCCGACGTTCAACGATCCGAATGATCGCATCGCGCTTGGCACGCTAGCCGAATTATTCTCTGATCGTCCGGTGATTGGCATTCATGCTGTTGACCTCGTATGGGGCTTTGGCACGCTCCATTGCCTCACGCAGCAGCAGCCCCGTTTGTGATCGCGCCACGCAGGCTCCTTGCTTGCATACAAGCCCGACTGCCCCCTTGTCAACGAGCGACCACGCTTTGCAATCATGCCACGCAGGGCCACTGCTTGCACAGGGCAGCGGTCACGCCGTATGATGATGCTGCTTAATTTTGATTCTGATTCAACAAGGAGACGACCCATGAAATATCGTTGCCTTTTGCTCGCTCTACTGGTGCTGGTCAGTGTGAGTGTGCCGACGCAGGCTGAGCGCCGGGAACTGGGCAACCTCATCATTGACGGCGTGCCGGAGATTCCCAAAGCCATTGCCGAGCGCATGGAGCAGTACCAGAACGTGCGCTCTGCCTCATTTCTTGATTGGAATCCGTCTGGTCCGGGGATGTTGATCTCGACGCGGTTTGGTGAAACGAGTCAGATTCACTATGTTGAGCAGCCGGGCGGCGCGCGCCGGCAGCTCACGTTCTTCAAGGAACCGGTGACCGATGCCCGTTACTATCCGGGGTTGGATCGGCGCGGCTTTCTGTTCAGCATGGATCGAGGCGGCGCTGAGTTCTTTCAATTCTATTTTTTCGATCTCGACACAGGTCGCGTGACGTTGCTCACTGATGGTCAATCCCGAAATACAGGAGCGCGCTGGTCGCCTGATGGCAAATGGATCGCCTTCTCCAGCAACTTACGCAATGGTCGCGATACCGACATTCGCTTGATGCGGTTTGATCAGCCGGGCGTTTCTGAGGTGCTCGTCGAAGCCAAAGGCAGCTATGAGGTGCTGGATTGGTCGCCTGATCAGAGCCGGCTGCTCGTGCGACGCAACGTGTCAGTCAATGAATCCTATCTGTATTGGTGTGACCTTGCCACCAAGAAGCTGACGCAAATCAATCCACAAAAAGCGGCCACTGCCTATGGCTCGGCGCGATGGAGTCGAGATGGTCAAGGGGTGTACTACACCTCGGATGAAGATAGCGAATTTCAGCGGCTCACCTACTATGAGCTGGCCACCAAGAAGAAAACAGTGCTCACGGAGAATCTGCCCTGGGATGTGCAAGGTTTTGAGCTATCGCCAGACGGGCGGCGCTTGGCGTTTGTGCTGAACGCCGGCGGCATCAGTCAACTGCATGTGATCAATCCCAAGACCCGCCGGCCGCTCACAATGCCGGACGTGCCGATAGGCGTCATCGGAGGATTGGAATTTTCCAAAGACGGCAATGAATTAGGCTTCACGCTCGACTCAGCGCAGTCGCCGGGCGATGCTTATTCGATTCGGCTCACCACGCGCAAGCTGGTGCGCTGGACGTTCAGCGAAACGGGCGGGCTGAATCCTGAGCATTTCGTTTCGCCGCAACTGATCCACTATCCGACATTCGATACAGTCAACGGGCAGCCACGCCTGATTCCGGCATTCTATTACAGACCGCGCCATATCACCGGCAAAGCGCCCGTCGTCATCTCGATTCACGGCGGGCCGGAAGCGCAGGAGCGCCCCAGCTTCAATTCGACCTATCAGTACCTCGTCAACGAACTCGGCATTGCTGTGCTGGCGCCGAACGTGCGCGGCTCGTCCGGATATGGAAAAACCTATTTGACGCTCGATAACGGCATGTTGCGCGAGAACGCAGTGAAAGACATCGGGGCGTTGCTCGATTGGATTGCCCAGCAACCTGAACTGGATGCCGAGCGTGTCGGCGTGATGGGCGGTTCCTATGGCGGGTACATGGTGCTAGCCAGCATGACACACTATAACGATCGCATCCGCGCGGGCGTTGACGTGGTCGGCATCAGTAATTTCGTCACATTTTTGGAAAGCACGCAGGAATATCGCCGCGATCTACGTCGCGTCGAATACGGCGACGAACGCGACCCGAAGATGCGCGAGTTTCTCTTGCGGATTTCACCGCTGACGAATGCGCACAAGATCACCAAACCGTTGTTCGTCGTGCAGGGACTAAATGACCCGCGCGTGCCGTACACCGAATCGGAGCAGATGGTCAAAACGATTCGCCAAAACGGCGGACAGGTGTGGTATCTGGCTGCCAAAGATGAAGGACACGGATTTCGCAAGAAATTCAATCGCGATTTCTACTTGAACGCCATGTCGCTGTTTTGGGAAGAATTTTTGCTGAGCGGAAAACCAATGGTGGTCACCAAGTGAATCAACAAGCAAGCGCAAGAACGATGAAACGCGTAGCAGTAGCACGAAGCCGCTCGCCGATTCGGTTTGCGCAGGTGATGTCGCAGCCTCGGTAGACGAAGAGATTGGGCGATTGAAGGTAAGGGATTGAGGCGGACTCGGATTGAGTGTGGAACGACGACCTTGCAGGTACTCCGGGATGGTGGTGGCGTAGATCATGATGTAGCGGCCATCGGGCAGGCGAGCCACAGCGGGGTCCTTAACGCCCAAGGCTTCGAGGCTGGAGGAGGGGTCAGGCAATAATCTCGCTCCGGCGTCCACCCTCCATGTCACACCGTCAGTGGTAAAGATTGAGTAGATGGCCATGGGCGGGATAGCAGGCGGTGGAGGCGGTTGGGCAGCTACGCGAAAACCGTAGAAGCGGTAGCCACCATCTACAGCTAGGCCGTTGGCCATGATCATGTTGCCGGTGGAGAAGTCGGCTTGGCGAGTGAAGTTCAGGCCGTCGGTGGAGGTAGCATACCAGTTGGCGCCGGGTGTACTGACCTGCCCACCGGCAAACAGGTGCCAGGAGTTACCAATCAGTATCACAGACGGGTCTAAGACGGCCCTCCCTTGCACGGTCAGGCGGAAGCCGGGTTCCAGTTGAAAGGTGAACCCGTCATCGGAGATGGCGGAAAAGGTGCGAGGACTGTTGCCGGGGCCGGCCGGCGCGGTCGTGAAGTAAAGTCTCCACTTTCCATCGGGTGTCCGGATGATGTCTGGGTCTACTGGGTCGGGCTGGCCTGGTGTCAAACCGGCGATGGTCACCCGACGGTAGTTCCACGTCTGGCCGCCGTCCGGTGAGAGCGCGACGACGACCTTGTTGCGGACGGCCTGAGGACACCAGGTCACGTAGTAGAGGCGCAACACGCCATCATCGTCCACGATGGCGTCGGGAACGTCAGCCTGATCACTCACAATGCGATTGGCGCGGGTCCAGGTCAGGCCATCGTCAGAGTAGGCAATCATCAGCCGGTTGGCCCAAGGACCTTGTCGGCCCTCCGGGCCAGGCGGCGGGATGCCATAGCCGGTGCAGGGCGTGAAGTCGTTGGTGGCCGGCATCGCCGTTTGGAACGCTGCACGCTCCCAGTTTGCTTCAGCTCGGTTCGAGGGCGTGGCTTGAGCATAGTTGTTTGCCGAGGTAAGGGCGCGCAACTTCTCGCTGCCCAAACCTTCGTTGGGCATACGCTCATTATGGCCATTCACTTCACGCATGCTGACAATTGGAGCACGCATTCCTAATAAGACAATCACAACAACAAGACAGCCAATTCGTGTAAGTCTGTTCATGATCTCCTCCGTCAAAAAAGTCACAGATTGCTCGGATTCCCACTGATTTTTCTCCTTTGAGCATGTGGCACAGGCATTCGCGCCTGTGCTCTATTTTCATGCTTCTTGGCGAGCCTCAGCTCATGAACGATTCCTCGGTGAAGACCAACGTTGGGCGTGTCCCTCCTTAGTGTCTTTCTCATAACTGTGTTGCCCGAAATGTTGAGACACTGGAGAGTAGGCGTGAGTTTGAAAAAATTTTCACCGTTGTGAGAATGGGGATCCCCGGACGGGAGAAGCGATGAAAATCCGGCCACGGATGAATACAGATGGACACCGTGTGATGAGACGATCCATGTTGATGTGTATCCATCCGTGGTGATTTTCCGGGGAATTGCCCATGATCGCTGAGCACGCCACGAACGATGACAATGGAACAGATCAGTCTGATATAGTTTTACCCCATGCGCAAATCCACATGAGCCTTCTTGGCTTTTTGCATTCGCTTTGCTACACACTCCAAGAGCATTCAACCTGTTGCTCTCTGCTAGCTTGGGCATTAAACTAACAATCCGCCGATACGGTTATGTACATGAGGCACACACAACAACCAGCGAGCGCAATGACGCACGATGAGCCAGCCTATCGCCGGCTTTATGAATCGGGCGAGCTCCAAGCGCGTGTGGAACGAGCGCGGGCGTTGCTGGAGTCCTGTCGGGCCTGCCCACGCGATTGCAAGGTGAACCGCTTGGAAGACAAAACGGCCGCTTGTCATACGGGTCGCTATGCCATCGTCAGTAGCTACTTTCCTCATTTCGGCGAAGAGGATTGCCTGCGCGGTTGGAACGGCTCAGGTACGATTTTCTTCTCGATGTGCAATCTGCGGTGCGTCTTTTGTCAAAACTACGACATCAGCCAACTCGGACAGGGGCGTGAAGCGCGGCCTCAGCAGTTGGCAGCGATGATGCTTGAGCTGCAAGCGCGGGGCTGCCACAACATCAACTTTGTCACGCCCGAGCACGTGGTGCCGCAAATTCTGGAAGCGTTACCGCTGGCTATCGAGCGCGGCTTACGGTTGCCGCTCGTTTATAACACGAGTGCCTACGACTCACTGGAAAGCTTACAGTTGATGGATGGCGTCATAGATATCTACATGCCCGATTTCAAGTTCTGGGACTCTGCCTTGTCGCTGCGCTACCTGAAAGCTAAAGACTACCCTGAAGTGGCCCGTCGCGCGATCAAAGAGATGCACCGTCAAGTCGGCGACCTTGTGTTGGACGAACACGGATTGGCTCGGCGTGGTCTGCTGGTGCGTCATCTGGTGATGCCTGGCGAGCTGGCCGGGACGCGCCAGATCATGCGGTTCATCGCGCAGGAGATTTCGCCTGCCACCTACGTCAATATCATGGGGCAGTACTATCCGGCAGGCAAAGTGAGCAGAGAAAAATACACTGAGATTAATCGGCGCATCACACCGGAGGAATACGAAGCCGCCTTGCAAGCAGCGTATGAAGAGGGCATACGCCGACTTGATCAACGACCACTCAGGCAACTGTATTGGCAGTCAGTGTAAGCACACAATGCTCGATTACGATCTGATTATCCCCAACCTGTTTGTCGGCGCGCACCCTAGAGGCGGCGCAGAGATTGAATATCTGCGGCGCGGCCCCCAGATTACGGCTGTGCTGAACCTACAAACTGACGACGATCTTCGCGCCTGGAAGTGCGATTGGCCGACGTTGATCGAACACTATCTGAGGTGTGGGATACAGGTTCGGCGCGTTCCGATCCGCGACTTCGATGTCGTTGACTTGGGCCGGCAACTGCCCGAAGGTGTCCATGTCTTGAGTCAACTGTTACAGGCTGGCCATACCGTCTACGTTCACTGCACCGCCGGCGTGTGGCGCGCGCCGACGCTCGTCATTGCATACCTGCACTGGTGTCAAGGGTGGCCTCTGGACGAGGCGTTTGCCCATGTCAAGCGACAACGTCCCTGCTCACCCAGCCTGGAGGCGCTGCGCACCGCAACGCGTGAGTTTCTGGCCGATCGTCAGGTTCAACGACGAGTCTAAGGTGAGCCGCAGGATGCTACCGGGCGAAGAGATTCTTCATGAAGTGAACTACCGATCGCTGATCGAGCAACTGCGCCGATTTTCCACGCTCAAACAACTCTACCGATCCGATGCCTACCGCGCTCACCAACAGGCGCTCTTTTGGGTGCTCAGCGTGCCTCAGCCCTATTTGCTGCAGACGGCGCGGCCACGCCTGCATGATTTTGTGCGTGTCGTCCAGTGGAATATCGAAAAAGGCAAAAACTTTGAAGGATTGGTCGAGACGTTTTCGGCTCACCCGATACTGCGCTACGCCGATCTGATCCTGTTGAACGAGGTTGATTATGGCATGGCCCGCTCCGGACAGCGGCACGTCGCGCGCGAGCTGGGCCAATGGCTCGGCATGCACGTCGCCTTTGCGCCGGCCCATCTGGAATTAACCAAAGGCGTCGGCGATGACCGGAGCGCCGAGGGCGATAATCAAACGGCCTTACAGGGTAACGCAATTTTGTCCCGCTATCCGATGGATCAACTTCGCATCATTGACCTGCCCACGCAATTTGAGCCGTTTGAGTTTGAAGAGAAGCGATTCGGACGACGGATTGCATTGGTCGCTGAAGTGTTCATCAACCGAGAGAAACTCACCGTCGTCAGCACGCACTTAGAAGTTCGCGCCACACCGCGCGGGCGCGCCAAGCAAATGGCCGCATTGCTTGCCAGACTCGATCACGTCGAAGGACCGGTGTTGATCGGCGGCGATTTCAACACGGCGATATTTTCCCGTGGAAATCGGTGGCGCACGTTTCAGAGCATCGCTCGATTGCTCTGGGCTGAGCCGGCGCAGCTCAAAGACGATTTGTTACACCCTGACAAGGATCACCGAGAACCTTTGTTTGATTTGCTACGACGACACGGATTTTCGTTTGAAGCGTTCAATACGCGCGAGGCAACGCACCGTGCCTCGTTGAGCGAGTTGGAAGAAAATGATCATCTGCCCGCGCTGCTGAGAAACTGGGTGATACGTAAACTGCGTCAGTACGATTTCCGGCTCGACTTCAAGCTCGATTGGATCGCTGGGCGTCAGATCAGTCCGTTGACCGCCGATCAACTGACCGATTCGCATTCTGGCATTGCCAGCATCAGCCCGCAAACCATTAAACATTTGACCTACCAAGGCCGGAAGATCGCCGATCACGACCCGATTGTAGTGGACATCCGGCTGACCGAAGTCCAACGCCATGCACAGGAATCGCTCATGAGCTGACGCGCGCCACGAAGGATAAAAATGGAGCACACAGGCAGGAATGCCTGTGCCACATTCTCAAAGGGGCGATCTCAGGAAGCGGCGTCGTTAGACGCCGCAAGCGGGTAGCCAGACGTGAAACGTCTGGCTGGGCGCCATACCCAATCCCTCACGCCCTGAAGGGGCGCTAGCAGTTCCCCCATTGGGTCGTTCATGCAGTTGAACCGCTCGCCGTGGGCACGCACGTCTTGGCGCGTCTCCAACGCGCCACGATTGTTCGGCCTGCTGTTCCAGACGTTGCACGTCTGGCTACCTGCTGTTTGTGCCTCCAGCGCAAGCCGCCCTCGGACGTTTTCCGAGGAATTGCCCATGAGCGCTGAGCACGCCACGAACGAGGAAAATACAATTCTTTCGTGAAGTTGGTGTGTTTCGTGGGCTATCTTCAAGGGAATCGTCCCCATGCGATTGCACACCGCGAAGAACCTGGGAGCGCCCGCAGCTTGCGGGCTCAACAGGCACGCCCGGAGGCATGCGCTCCCAGCGATTTCACTGGAGGATTGAGGCGGCTGTGGCGACGTACTGGGATATACCTGGTTTGTTGGCTTGTCCTCTTTTTGTACGGGTGGGTATACTTGCCAACCGCATGGCTGAGCGAGGGTCGAAGGTTACGAACGGAGATCGAGTTTGGCGAGCAAGTATTTTCGTCGTCGGACTGATCTGGTTCAACAGTGGGCTATCGGTTGGCGGAGCATGGCTACAAGACTGCTCATCTGAGGCTGTGGCGACGGGTAGGTGTTTTATGGTGCGTGCAGAAGATTGTATTGAACGAGCGGTGAAGCCGTTCGATGAGGTTTGCTCGGAAATCGGCGCAACGCTCAAGTGGTAGGCGCTTGAAGCTAAGCGCCGACGTGCGATGGCGGTTGATGACGATCCATGAGCTGTTGCTCATGCTATGAGCGACATTGAAGCCCGGTCCTGTAACAACCACTTTTGAGGAGGAGTATACATGAAGCATCGTGTGATGACGCGAACGATGAAGCTGGCCATGATGGCTTTTGTATTGACGGTCGTTCTTGTTGGTGTTGCGCATTCAAATTCTACTGGGCCTGTAACGGGGCGCAGTGGCATACCGGCTGGAGGCGGGTTTCCGGCAGAACTGACGTGTAACTCGGCAGGTTGTCATGACGGGCGACCGCTGAACCCTGACACGCAGGGCCGCGTTACACTCGCAGGCGTGCCCGATAATTACATTCCCGGCCGGCGATACACACTCCAGTTGAGTGTTACTCATCCTGACCCATCCCGGCGCCGTTGGGGCTTCCAGTTGTCCGTGATCTCGGCCACGACATTCACGCAAGCAGGGGCCTTGGTGGTGACTGACGCAGCAAATACGTCCATTCGCGTCGCAGCTAATCGCCAGTATCTAGGACACACCCTTCGCGGGACGAACCTTGGCCAAATAGGTGGGAGAACGTGGACCTTTGATTGGGTTGCGCCAGCCACTAATGTTGGCGATGTCAATTTCTACGGTTCAGGCAATGCAGCCAACGGCGACGGGACGAACTTGGGAGACTTTATCTACAATCCGACGCCCAATCCCGTGGCCACGGCAAAAGGGCAATTCAGCTTTGTCAACATTGGCGGTTCGGCCAACGTAGCGCCGACAAGAAGAGGCATTGCGACGGGTGATTATGACAAGGATGGCGATGACGATCTGTTTCTGGCGGACGCCTACGCGCTCTATCGCAATAATGGGAATGGGACGTTCACCAACGTATCGCCGGCGGCTGGCCTCGCTGCCGGCGATGCCCTGGGCCAAGCTGCTGCATGGGGTGACGTGGATGGCGATGGCGATGTAGACCTGTATGTCGTCAATGCTGGATCAGACCGGCTGTATCGAAACAACGGGAACGGCACATTTACCGATGTATCCGCTGATGCTGGGATCAGCGATGAAGCAGTCGGCTATGCAGCCGCCTGGGTTGATGTCAACGGCGACGGCCAGCTTGATTTATATGTGGTCAACGACGGTCAAGACGCGCTCTACATCAATCAGATGGGCATGTTGAGCAAAAGCAGCCCAGCCATGAATGGAACGGCAGAATCGGCCAACGGACGAGGGATTGCTGTCGGCGATTACAATAACGATCGCCGACCTGACCTGTTCGTTGCCAATGAGGGCGAATCGGCGCTCTATCGAAACAATGGAGCTGGCCTGTTCACAAATGTGACAGCGATGGTTGGCATTCAAGCACTGAACGCTCGCGCGGCGACGTGGCTCGATTACGATGGCGACGGCGATCAGGACCTGTTCGTGGTCACAGCGACAACTGATGCATTGTATCGCAACAACGGTGATGGGTCGTTCACAGACGTGACAGTGGCTGCCGGCCTGATGGACATGGCTGCGGGCATAGCCGTGGCTGTGGCCGATTACGACCGCGATAATGATGCTGACCTCTTCGTCGCCAATGATGGTCAGGACTTTCTTTATCGCAACAACGGCAACGGCACATTCAACGAGGTTGCACCATTCTCCGGGATGACGGATATGGCTGCGGGCGGCGCGGCAGCGTGGTTGGATGTCACAGGCGATGGCCTTGCTGATTTATTCGTCGGCCGGGCTGAGGGAAGCAATTTCCTATATCGGAATCCCGGTCGCTCAGGGCCACCACCATCATCGTCGCCATCCGATGAATCGTTTGCGTCGCGCCTGGCTCGACTGGTCAAAAACTGGCTCGGTGAGCGGGGATGATAGAGGGTAGCCAGACCTGAAACGTCTGGGTCGGACGCCATCCCCAATTCCCAGGGCACGTCGGAGAGGCGCCAGCAGTTCTCCCATGGGTCGTGCGTGCAACTGAAACACTCACCGCGAACGCCCATGTCTTGGCGCATCTGCAACGCGCTACGATTGGTTGATCGGCTGTTCCAGACGTTGCACGTCTGGCTACCTTCTGTTTGCGCCTCCGGCGCAAGCTGAGTTTGGACTTTTTCCGAAGAATTGCTCATGTGTGAGGCACGCCACGGAAAATGGTTATTTTTTAGAGGAGAGGAGGAGGGGATCATCACACAGTCATCGGCTGTCCGGCGCTGATTCAGGTGAAGTGGCCAATCCACGATCCGCTTCAACACACAGCGCCGCCAACACGCTGCGCCCGGTATAATCCGCTGCACCAGCTCAAACAACTGTTGATGGCCGGTCGTGTGGGTGGTGGATTCAGTCAAACGGCGCGAGTTGCTGATCGAACGTCTCTTTCAACTGGATGGCGGCAAAGTGACCAACCCTGCTGCTGACCAGTTGAAATAGGCCCGACATGAACCGGTTGAATTCGATCATTCGCTGCCGCACTGCCGCGTGCGTTTCTGCTGATTGACACAAGGCGTGTAGGTCCCAGTCAGACTGGCATTGTTGCGTCGCCTCGCGCAGCAGTGCGCCCGTTTGTTCTTTGCCCAATGATGCTTCCAAGCCCGCGCGCACGACGCCGTCGAAAGCGCCGTACACAGCTCTCAAGAGTTCTTGATGGGTCTTTTCTGCGTGCTGGCGTTCTTCAAACACCTCATATCCGCCTTTCTCAGCCAGGATGGCTCGCACGTAATGAATCAGGCGGTCGTAACCGAGTCCTTTGCCGATGAACATGTCAGCGCCAGCAGCAAAACCCTGCATGATGTCGCCGATTCGTGTTCGACCAGTGAACAAGATGATAGGAATTTGCTGAGTGGAAGCTGATTTCTTCAGTTGCTCACACACCTTCAAGCCATCCATGTCCGGCATGACCAAATCCAGCACGATCACGTCTGGGTTATTCAAAGACGCTTGAGTCAATCCCTCAGACCCGCTCAGTGCTGTCAGTGTGAGGATGTTGAACTTGGAAAACGCTCTGGCCAAGGAGCGACACTGAATCTCGGAGTTGTCTATGACCATGATGATTCTCGACCCCATAGCGCCTCCGTTCGATATGAATTTGCTGAAGCAAACTAACGCAATGCGTTCATGTGGTAGCGTGACCATCCACATACTGCGGCCAATGGCGAGCTTGGCCAATGCGGTTTATTTGCAGGCAAATTGCGTGCCACACCCTGGAAGGAACAGCGTTGCTCTGGCCGAGGATTACAATCGTAGGCACATCAAACGATTAACATCACCCACCGACAGAAGATGCTAGCACACGGCGCGATGGGGTTGATTCACCGCTCTGCTTATCTTGAGGACACTTGTTTCATTTTTGAGACAAAAAGGCGGGCTATGACCGGAGCCATAGCCCGCTTTCAGCCGTCTTGACGAGCCTTCAATCGAATTAGAATTCGTATCGGAAGGCAAACTGCATCACGCGCGGCGAGCCTTGGATGCCGACGAAATTGCCGAAGTTCGGCGCTGGATTGCCGATATGCGGATCAATATCCAGTCCCAAGCCGACGCGCGTCACCAGCAGATCGCCTAGTCGCTGCGTGTTGCTGACATTGAAAACTTCCCAGCGGAATTGCAGCGTGTGATTTTCGCTCCACGGCATGGTGAACGATTTGCCGAGCCCTGCGTCCAACGTGACGTATCCGGGCAACCGAAGCACATTGCGGTCGCCTGTTTCGCCCGGATAGGCGTTGCGGAAACTGCGGTAGGCGAAGACGGGGTCCTTAAACAAGTTTGGCGCAGGGCCGCTCTTTGTTGGCGAGGACTTAATCGGCCGATTTCTCACGCCGTTGCTTTGAACGTTCCAGTTGGTCGCCCATTGCTGAGCATCGAACGGGGTCTGCGCCGGCAATCCTGAATTCCAGCGAAAGATGCCGCTCAGTTGCCAGCCGCCAAGCAGCGCATCCGCCGCGCGCGACATGCCGCCGAGATATTTTCGGCCACGCCCGATAGGAATTTGCCACAAGGCATTCGCGTTGATGATGTGGCGAATGTCGAAATCCGATTCGGCGCGGTTGGCTTCCGGTTGCAGCGGATTGAGAATGAACGCCGAGCCGTAAGCGCCGCTGGTTTGTAATCCAGAAGCGTTATCCATGGACTTCGAGAGCGTGTAATTCAGATCGAATGAGAGTTGGTTGCCAAGCCGTTGGCGCACGGTCAGCGTGCCAGCATGGTAATCTGAATCGGCGATCGTGCTGAATGTGGCCAGAGCAGCATACTGCGGATGGAAGTAGATGTTACGCCCGAGCACAGAACGATCATCTATGAGCAGTTGAATGAACGTCCAATCCAAGATGTCAAGTCCGTTGACGCGGTCGCGAGCTACCAGCCGATACACCGTTTGCGTCGGCGTCAGTTGAACGCCACCGACAACGCGCGTGAAGCCGGGGAATAAGTTTTCAAAATAGGGAATCCGCGGCACCGCGGTCAACGGCGTGTTCTGCTCGCGGTAGTTGGCCAGCAAGCCAGCCGCCGTGTACCAGTCCATGCCGGAACGCGGATCAACCAGGTTGTTCAGCGCCATAATATCGCGCGTGGCCAGCAAATCGCGGCCCAACCGGCCCACATAAGACAGCTCGAGGAAGAAGCCGCCAGGCAGTTGGCGTCCGTATGAAACGCTCCAACTGTAGTTGCGCGGCGAGCGGATCGTGTCATCCAGAGAAGACTCGATCCGTTGATCCTCGTCGGCCGGTGTCATCAATGGGAAAGTCAAGCGGCTGGGCACGCGAATGCCCGGCAACGAGCGAACATCCTGCCCGAAGCTGGTAAACAGCGGCCCCGGCCGATCCGTGACGTTATAGGTATTCGCCGCAATCACCTGAGACGACGAAAATCCAAGCGTGTTGTTCAAGTCGAATTGCACAGCCAGTTGCTGACCAATGTAATCGTTCGTGATTGAAAAACCGCCGCGGAACACCGACGCATTGTCGCCGCCGAGCAACTTGCGCCAGAAGCCGCCACTGGGATTGGGCGACCACGCAAGAGCCACGCGCGGTTGATAGTTGTTGGTATCCCAATTGTAGTAACCGGGCCGACGATTCTTTGGCCCTGCCAGATCAACAGTAATCAAATCATTCACGGGAATGCCGCGCGCCGCATTGACCTTACGCGCTTCGAAGAATTCGCCCAGACTCGTCGTTGGCTTCACCTGAAATCCGGTTGCTTCATAGACGGGCCGACTCAGCGAATAGCGCAATCCCCATGTTAACGTCAGTGTCGGATGCAGCTTCCACGTGTCCATGAAGTACCAATCGTACTCTTCGGTGGCGAATTTACGAGCATTGCCCGCGCCAACACGCCGCAGACTGCCATCGCGGTTGAAGTTGAAATTGGCTTGGTACTGAGAATACCGACCAATCAGCGCGCATACAGCATTGCGCACCGGCGCGGTAAATCCAGGGGCAATGTTGGTGAATGGTTGGCTCAGCACGGCGCCGGACAGATCATAGAACGATGGATTGGCAATGGCCGAATCGAAAGCCGTGGCGAAACTGATCCGATTGTTCCGAATCGCCCGGATGTTGGTGCCGAACTGGAAATTGTGACTCCCCTTCAGCCATGACATGTCGTTGACGATGTTGTGAACCGGCGTTGTGCGGCTCAGTCCCCGACTGAAGATGCGCGGGGAGAAAACGAACCGGAAGAAAATTTGATTTTCCGCTGAATCACCCTGATTGGTAAACGCCTCGCGGGTCAATCCGTAGCGGAACGTATTGACCAGCGCATTGCTAATCGTCCACGTATGTCCCACAGCCACGCCCCATGGATGGTTCCAGAAGTTCGGCGCCGGCGTGTCAGGGAACTGAGGAACGCGCCCGATGGTGTCCTGTTGGTAGTTCGCCCGCAAAAACAGCAGGTGCCGGCCATCTTCCGTGAGATTGAAATCGAGCCGGGCGATATTGGTGTTCCAGCGTAACGGCGTCGCCGCATTGAAGCGATAACCGCCCGTGTTGAAGCCGTCGCCTTCCGTATTGTCATTGACCGGATAGCGACGGGCTGCCTCAGCCAAGGCCGCAATCGCCACCGGATTCATGCGAACATCGGGGAAGAGCCGATTCAGCTCGTCTGTGCTCAGTTGGCTGATCCCGCCGGCCGAATTCGGATAGATCAGTTGCCCGCGACCCAAGCTTGCTCGCGGCACAACACGGACGACACTTTGCTGACTGGAGTCCCGTCGGCCTTCGTATGTGTAGAAGAAGAAGGCGCGGTTCTTCTTGATCGGTCCGCTAATGGAGCCGCCAAACAAATTGCGCAACAACGCCGGTCGCTCCACGCCGCTTCGGTTGTTGAAGAAGTCATTAGCTGTCGTCACCGTATTGCGATGAAACCAATAGAGTGATCCATGAAACTCGTTCGAGCCGCTCTTCGTGATCAGTGAGACCTGCGCTCCGGCTGACCGTCCCTGATTGGCATTAGGATTGATCGTGGTGACGCGAAACTCCTGCACGGAATCGGGCGTCACGCGCAACACGCTGGAAAACGCTTCACCGGTGATTGGATCAAGGCCGGTTTGCTGCTCATTCACATCCACGCCATCGAGCGTCACATTGGCTTGATCGGCGCGTGAGCCGGTGACGTAGCCATCGGACGTCACGCCCGGTTGCAGGCTCAACAACTGAACGACGTTGCGCGATTCCAACGGCAATTGCGTAATCTGCCGAGCCTCGAAGTTGTTCCCGATGGTGGCATCCTGTGTGTTCACGAGCAACTCGCTCGCGCCGGCTGACACAGTGACCGACTCAGTCACGGCGCCCACTTCCAACCTGACGTCCACAGTGACCGCTTTATCAACCAGCGCAGCAACGCCCGTGACAACGGCTTTTCTGAATCCGGAGGCCTCAACCTCAATTTGATATGTGCCCGGTGGAATCCCACTGAAGACGTATCCGCCGTCTTGATTAGACGTCTGCGTGCGGATGAAGCTCTTGGCTTCATTGGCTAACGACACGGTCGCGCCGGCGACAGCATTGCCCTGCGGGTCCTCGATTGTCCCACGCACAGTCGCTGTGCCAATTTGGGCCATCGCTCCCCCGCCGATCAGTCCCAAGATGCATAGTAAAAGAAAGCATCGAACCAAATTCCAACACAACTGATGCTGAAGCATATAACCTCCTTTTGATAGTTGATGACTCATCTGCCATGCATGAGCAAATCCTGTGCCGCCAATTGCTCCTTTCAGACGATGATTGACAGGCCAGAGCTTAGAGCAGATAAATTCATCTCGTCAAGCAGTCCGCATCCATATTTCTGTATATTCATCCAAAAATGTGGATACGCCGCCCGCTTCACGAGAGCGGTTGTGAATGAGTTTACCCTGGCGCACGTTTCCAGCGCGCATAGCCCGCAAGATATAGGCCCAGCTAAAGGCAACTGAAGATCGCTCTAAGCGATGACACGAACGGCTCATGCCCATCGAAGCAGACGAATCAATTGACATCTATCACCGCTCTGATTACTATGCGGGTCGTCAGTCACAAAAGTCAGAATAGTCATTGGGAGAAATAATATGCAATTGACGGACGTGGGTAAGCTACAGCAAGCGCTTCAAGAGGCGCGCGGCACAATCCCCGGTGTCGAAGCCGCGGCTGTTGTCAGTAATGAGGGCTTAACGATTGCTAGCTCGCTCCCGCCGCAATATGAAGAAGACCGTGTTGTGGCGATGACAGCTACCATGCTGGATGTTGGCCAGCGCAGCAGCCGTGAGTTGGGACTGGGTGAGCTGGATCAAGTTTATGTGCGTGGCAGCAACGGGTACGTGGTTGTCGTGCCAGCAGGAACGGAAGCGATGCTCGCGGCCATCTTGAACAAAGACGCCAAACTGGGGCTCGTCTTTTTGAATTTGAAACGGTTCGCCGACCAGGTCGCCAGTGCGCTTGGCGGCTGATGCCATCGGCGGGTCAGCATGAGACGGCAGTATTAAAGCCATTTTGTGCGGTTCGCGTCCTGCTGAGTCATTTATGCTTCTGGATTTCATGCCACTCGAATTTGAACGACTCAGCCCGCGCGCGCAACGCGCCCGCGCACGCCAATTTCACCGCCGGATGAAAACGCGGCGCACGGTGCGCCAGTTCTCTGACGAACCGGTCCCCCTCGATCTCATCCGACAGGCCATCGAAACAGCCGGCACGGCTCCTTCTGGAGCCAATCAACAGCCGTGGCGATTTATCGTTGTAGCCAATCCCGAAGTGAAACGGCAAATCCGCCTGGCAGCCGAGCGAGAAGAGCGCGAAAATTATGAACGGCGATTCCCTCAACAATGGAAAGATGAATTGAAGCAGTTCGGCACTGACTGGCATAAAGAATTTCTCGAAGTCGCCCCCTATCTAATCGTGGTCTTTCGCATTGACTATGAAGAGTGCCCGACAGCGTTACCGGACGGCACAGCCGGCCATAAAAAACACTATTACGTGATGGAATCGGTCGGCATTGCCGTCGGCTTCCTACTGGCTGCGCTTCATCAAGCCGGGCTGGCCACACTGACGCACACGCCCAATCCGATGGGGTTCCTCAATCAGATTTTGCAGCGCCCGAAAAACGAGAAGCCTTACCTGCTGATCCCGGTTGGGTATCCAGCGCCCGAAGCCAAGGTGCCCAACCTCAAGAAAAAATCGCTGGATGAAATCCTGCAGATCGTTGAGTAGCCATTGGCGTAGCGTTGCGTGGTGAAAAGATTCACTCGTGCGATGCTCCGTGCACAAACGGCTGTGGGCATGCTCGCCCAACAAGAAAGATTCACGTGACAAGCGACTGAGAAGGCAATCGGCCGCCGCAGAGCCACCCAAGCGTGTTGGCCAAGCCGTGAGAATCATCGCAAGTGAGATGTTGCCGAATCAAACCACACATGGTTGGAACAATCGCGATGCAGCGCGGGCACGGCCCAGCCTCCGAAGTGCTTCATGGTAGCCGCTTAGAGAGACAACAGGCGCACGCTGCGTCTTGGTATTGTGTGGCCTGACTGAGAGCAATTTTCAATTGCATTTAGCCTGGTTGCCCCGCATCTTGCGAGCTAGCACGCTGGAAGCGAGCGCTCCCAGCATAAATTCATTCGCAAACCGCTCTAGGAGCGCCCGCTCTGGTGTGCCTGTTGAGCTCGCCGGATGCAGGCGCTCCCCAGTTTTCATCTGTCCTGGCCAGCTTGGGCTTCATAGGCGCTTCCAGGTTATAGGCAATGAAAACCGCTTAGGGGATAACCGGTCATCCCATTTGCCTATGCGTGGCAGTTCATCCACATGTGCGGTAATGAATGAGCGGCCACATCACTGCCCTTTGGCCCTAGGGCCTACGAACTCATCGGCGCCGATGTCAAAACCAGCTCCGAAGGGGCGCCGGTCGCCGTCCACATCATCGGTCACGCCGGCATTCACGCCTGCGTCTATGGCGGCTGAACCAGCTTGCAGATGGTGCGTGGCATCCAGCCGAGGATCGCCACGTAGCGGATTGACGGCCTCGAAGATTGGCATGCCGGCTTCAGCAGCGTGCAATACGCCGACGCGATTGGTCAGCGTGTTGATGTGCCGGATGCGGACCTCGCCGCTGACCTGATGCCCGACGAACGCGCTGCCAGCCGAGTCAATCAGCGTGTTGGTGAGCGTTGCTCTAGTCGGAGCTCCGCCCAGACGTAGCGCACTCAGCGCTGGTTGGGCAGCCCATGTTAGGTGAGCCAGGCGCAGCTCCATTTCACCAGAGAGGACATCAACATTGAACACTGCGCCAAAATCTCCAGGACTGAGCAGCGTGTTGGATGCTAACACAACGTTGGTCATCTGTACGCTCGCTGCGCTGGTTCCTTGTTTAATCAAGCTAATAGCTGCGCCCTGACTGCGCGCCTGGTTCTGTCGCATGATCACGCGGTTCAGACGCAAGGCCGTTCCCTCGAACGTCAATCGGGCTTCCAGCGCACCGCCATCATCGCTCACCCTGTTGCCGGTGAAAGTCGAGTTCTCAATGGAGATTCCCTCATCCGGTTGGAAGATAGCCAACCCGCCGCCGTAGCTAGCAGCTTGATTCCTCTCAAAGCGACTATTGACGATGGCGACGCTGCTGCCGAAAACAATATTCAGTCCGCCCCCCGAACCACCGGAGCTTGGTGCTTGGTTGTCAGTGAAGGTCGTGTTTTCCACCCGACTGCCACCGATGAGCTCCCACAAATAGGCCCCGCCGCCGTCGCTAAAGATGCGCGTGCGACTGGCAATGTTGTTAGTGATCGTGCAGTCGCGTAGATGCAGCCTCACTCGAAAGGCAAACAACCCACCGCCGCAATCGCTACCGGTGCGCGAGCAGACCAAGCGGGCGACGCCGGGCGGATTGCCCAGTCCGCTATAGTCCCCATTGGTGATGGTGAAGCCGGCCACTGTTACCGTCTGGGTCCCATTACCCACAATCGAGATGCCGCGCCCTTGACGCTGCGCATCTATCACAGTGGGATTCTGCGTCGGGTTGGGTTGCGTCCAGTTGGTCGTGCTGTAGCCGCCTTGCAAAGTCAGGCTCTTCGTGATGAGCACAACCTGCCTGAAGCTGTTGCCACCGACCGTCGCCGTGGCCACTCCCGTGTAGGTTCCCGCGGCCACGCGAATCTCGTCGCCTTCGGCAGCCGCGTTCACAGCCGCTTGAATCGTGCTGAAGCAGGGAGATTGTCCACCGCAGGTTGGGTCTGTGGCCGAAACGTACAAAACCCCAGGATGAGCGCCCGTCGCAGAGACACGCCAGGCCTCCACTGGCATGAACGCCAATCCTAGTGCGAATCCTGAGAGAGTCATGATCAGCCAGTGATTACCCTTCATCGCTCCTCCTTTTCTTGTTGGTTTGCCCGACGTGAGCTAGATATCGAGGCTCAATCCGTCATAGGCAATGATCACCGAGCCGGGGAATATTTTAGCAATCTCTGTTTTCACGTCCAGCGCATCCAGCTCCGGATACAAATGCGTCGCCACCAACCGCGCAACCTTGGCGCGTCGGGCCAACTGGGCTACTTCAGGGATGGACATGTGTCTGACGTCCGCGCGCGGCTTGGCGAACGAACACTCGGCGATGAGCAGGTCCAAGTGGTGAAAGAACTCGGCCAGGTCATCAGCATAAGCCGTATCGCCCGTGTAGCCGACGCTCGTGCCGCGTTCGTCTACGCGCACAGCGAGGCTTTCGCTGGTGTGTGGCGTCTTGTGCAAGCGCATCCAGTGGCCAGGCAGCAGAACATATTCACGCCCCGGCTCCACGTCTTCAATTTCAACGGGGAATCGGAGCGTCAGTAATTCGTAGCCAACGGCTTCTTCCCACATCTTGAGCAGACGCGCCGTGCCGACGGGGCCCATGATGCGCAACGGTGCAGTGCGTTGCTCGACACCTGGACTATGCTTGAGCGCAAACAGCAAGGCAGGCAATTCGGCGATGTGGTCAAGATGAAAGTGAGTCAAAAACACGTGTGTGATGTTGACCCAATCAAGTCCGTAGCGCGGCATGGCGTGCAGCACGCCGGCGCCGCAATCCAGCAGCAGCCGCAGCTCATCCGTTTGCACCCAAAACCCGGCTGAATTGCGCGCCCGGTGCGGCACGCTCGTACCCGAACCTAACACCACGATTCTCATATCCTCGTCGGCGATGATTGTGCCTAATCGGGAAACTGATGGCAAGCAGTCAGCTCGAATGAATAGAGGGTTTTCTGCTCAAAAGACGCTCCGGCTCAGAAAAAATTTTTTGTTTTCGGCGTCATGGCGAGTGCGCAGAACATAAGCCACGTTCATGAAGCCAAGAAGCATGGTAGGAACTGAACCGACTGAGCGCGAATCTGCGATCGTTAGTCGGCATTTGGTATGAGCTTGCTACTGAAGCAATTTCATAGACTCTTGAGCACGTGGCACAGGCGTTCCCGCCGGTGCTCTATTTTCATGCTTTGTGGCGTGCGCGGAGAATAAGGGCGATTCCTCGGAAAATGATTACGGAGGGCAGCCATGGAAAAGGCTCTTTGTGAGCTCTGTGACGGCGTTAGCTTCATTCATGCCTCGCCTTAAAATAGGTTTGTAGTCAGGCGATGCGTCGCCCTCTAATGCGCGATCAATGGCCCTACGCCGAACGTTTCATCGAGCGTGGCATGCTGTTGCATTGCGAGTTGCCTAAAACAACCTTATTGCGCGTACACTTCAGCTTCCTTCTGAGCCGGCAAGCGCGGGTGTAGGAGGTTGCTGAAGAAAGACCACTGACGCTTAGCCTGCTCTGCCGCTCAGCGTGCTCAGCTAGAAGCAGCGAAAGGCACTGCTGCTCATCGGGACTGAGTCTTTGCCAGAGCCAGTGCATCACCAACTCGAATACTTTGGTCTCGTAAATCACATCCGGCCGTGACCTGTCTCCATCAGCGATTGAGAACTCGGCTTCAGATAATGGACTGAAGAGCTGCTGCGCGCGCGTGGTTCGGCGAATGTGATCACCAACCTTATGGTGGATCGTATGGCATAACCAACCTGAGAATTGGTGAGCCGGCAGGTGCTTCAATTTCTGTACAATGGTGAGGAGCACTTCTTGGGCGACATCTTCGGCATCTGCCTTGTTGCTGATGCGGCAGTTCACATAGTGGCACACTACATGAGCCACCTCGCTCCAGAACAGCTCTATGGCTTGGGCGTCCCCCGTGCGGGCGGCTTCCAGGAGCAACTGTAAGTCTAGCCGTCCTCCTCGCGCCATATCATCCCTTCCTCCCAAGCTGTCACTGTGGCAGCTTTGATCTGTGGTTTTCTCTTTTCCGGTGCCCGGACTTGCACCGACCGTAATAACCGCCATAAATAAAAGACGGATTTTTTGCTCAATAATCCTTCAAGCTCAGAAAAAATTTTTTGTGTAAGATTTTTGCGTCTCGAGCAATAAATAAAGGTGGAGGGGAAAGAGCCCCTCAATCCTTAACGGGCATCAGGGTAGAGCAGACGCTGGAGGTGTTACATCGCGTGTTTAAGACCAACTCCACCACGGGCCGATTAGGGCGGAAGATGCGCCGAAAGAAGGTGACGGAGAACCACAGTTTACCGGTGCTCCATGAATCCCATTGTCCTCAGAGGGAAGCCTCCACAAAAGGCGTATTGAGGTCCGGAGGTGTGGTGTAGTTGAGACGAGGGTTCGCACACAACTGCGGAACTCTTTTGCGTTTAACTCTAACTTTGCTTGAAGGAGGAAAGATGATGATACAGAAACTACGCTTGCATGAGATACTCATCGCGTTTGTGATTTGCGCGTTTCTTATCAGTTCCTTACCCTTAGAGACCACGTCGGCTGGGATTGACGATGGCAACCCTAGAGAAGTGGGAGTTGAGTGGGTCAATAGCTACGGCGGCTGCGCCGGTAATCTAGGCAATTGCGATGATGATGCCGTCGGCTTCTATAATCGCCTGCGCTCAGCCGGCTGGACGGGCAATTTCAACTGGGGGGATAGTAACGCCTGGGAGGAAGACTTCAAGAAGGTCGCGCTCGGCGGCACTGACGCGACCTTTATTGACACGGTGGACTTCGCCTACTCCTGCGGTCATGGCTGGGAGTACGGGATGGTTTACAATAGTAGTAGTGGCACGCGAGACGACTGCTATCTTGAGTTCGCTCCCTGGAAGGCACGGGAGCCGCAGTGGGGCGATCTCGATCTGGATTGGATCGTCCTGGATCACTGCCTGACACTGGCTTACAACAACGGCGAGGTCTTCTCGAAGATGCATCCCTCCTGGAGTGACAATTCGCAGAATGTCATGAGTGGAGTTCACATGATCCTGGGATTCGATACGATCGCCTACGACACGGGCGTGCGAGGACCCTACTTCGCCAGCTTGCTGGTGGGAGATTATTTCTGGCTCTTCTGGAGACAACTCAAGATTCGGGAGGCCTGGTACTACGCCACCATCTGGTCGGAGCCCTCAACGACCCGAGGCGCTTATTTGGGCCAAGGGACTACCAGTGAGGATTTCCTGCCGGGCATCGGTGGACAGGGACCCGATCCCGCCGTGAATGCGCCTCTCTATTACTCCAGGTGGACAAACTAGGCAAGGAGGAAACGACAATGGCAAAAGCAACTAGAATATTACTGCTCACGGTCATGTTAACGGGAATCAGCTTTGCCCTCATCCATGCTGGCACACCCGCTGCACAGGGCGGCCCGCCAGAATTTGTGCTGGAAACCACGAGGCCCAGCGTTGGTCGGAAGGTGAAGATGTATAAGACCAGGACGGTGAATGCGGCGGCCGAGGCCACCCGATTGCGAGCCAGCATGGGGCTGAGAGGTCAAGTGCGGTCGGCCAACCAAGGCGTCAGCATCAATGATGGGGATAGAATCCTTGGCGTTTTCGAAGGCAGCGGCGCTGTCGTCTTTGCGGATCGCGGAAAGCTCTTCAGCACGGTCGCAGGACAAAGTTTGCCCAACCGTGGCCAGGCTATGAATATCGCTCGCGATTTCTTCAGCAGGCATGGGCTGTTGCCAAAAGAAGCTCAAATTCTCGATGTGTCCGAAACGCGAACCGCCACCGTGACTGGCCCGAATGCCACTCCCTCGGAGGTGGTCAATAACCTCGTTGTCCATTTCAACTTCAAGATTGAGGGCCAAGAAGTCGTTGGCCCAGGAGCTAAAATGTCCGTCACTATTGGAGCCAATGGAGAGGTCATCGGCGCCTATCGAGCCTGGAGAGACATCGAGTCAGAGGTGGAGGTGGACGCTGGCACACCCGATAGAGCACTGAGTAAATTCATTGAGATCAGCCGGGCGAGTCCGCCCAACCTGTTCAAGACGGCGACGCTGAAACCGGTCAACAAGGTCAGGATTCGACATTTTCAGGTGGGATACATGCTCGCCCCTGGACCGGAAGGCTCCCGAAACACCCTCGAACCCGTGTACGTCTTCCGAGGGAAACTGGAGGGTCACCGTGAGCCGGACGAAGTTCAAGGTAATAGAAGCAAAGGCGCCATTGATGACTTTGAATTCTGGCTGCCGGTGGAAGCACGAGCCCTGGAAGCCGTGTCTGTGAAAAATCCTCAGCCACCTATGAGGTAAGCCGTTTATCGAACAACTCCCCACCGTGGAGATCAACCTCATGGTGGAAAGTTGGATGACTTATGGTACATAGGAAAGCCTCGGTCGTGATTCTCCTGCCTCTGCTGCTTGCTGGGGGAGGATTCCTTCTCTCTCTTCCATGCTCAGCCACGAGCGACATTGTTTGGAAGGCGCGAGACAGCCCGCATCTCATCAGGCAAGACTTCACGGTGCGAAGCGGGGATAGACTGACCATAGAGCCAGGCAGTGTTGTGATGGCAGCGGCAGGGGCGGGGCTCATCGTCGAGGGAGTATTGAGGGCCCATCGGGTGACGTTCACCGCCCTCGCCGGTGAGTGGAAAGGCATCGTCTTGAAGAATCCAGACAACAAAGAGAGATCATTGATCAAGCACTGTTTGATTGAAAAAGCGCAGACCGCGATACTGATCACGAGTTCTTCTCCGGATGTCATCAACAACACTATAAGAAAAAATCAATATGGCCTCATCACCGAGAGGACAGGAGCCTCGCCCAACATCGTCAATAACCTCATTACCGAGAATCAACACATCGGCGTCGGCTGTTTTCCTAATTCGCTGGCGCATGTGACCGGTAACACGATCACAAAAAATCGCGCTGGTGTCAAAATGGGGTGGTCCTCATCGCTCATTGCTCGGAACAACATCATGGACAACGAGCTGGGCATTGACATGAACTTCTCTTCTCCTCACGTCGTTGAGAATGCCATAACGAACAATTCGATTGCCATACAGAGCCAGCAAGAGTCAGCGCCTCTTGTCTTGGAGAACGTCATCCTCAGCAATGGAGTGAACCTGAGGAACACAGATCTCAACATCACGGTTGTCGCGCAATATAATTGGTGGGGGACAACCGATCAAGCGCAAATTACCCGAACCCTGGAGGGTAAAATCCTTATCTTGCCTTTTCTCAGCCAGCCTCCAGAGTGGTTTAACCCCGGTCCTGGTCTTCGAGAAGCCAACAAGATCAACAGGCGATCCAAGAAGTCATATCGAAGATCAGGGCCAGCGGCCGATCAATCACGGTTTAGAGACCGCGCTTATATGAGTTGGCTAGACGGATGGCATAAATTCTGGCACCGCCAGCCCCAGAGGGCCACAGGTAATAGCCTAGGGCAGAGCTGACAGCCGCCCTGCGAACCACGCCCCCAAAGTGAGTGAGCCCCGGCAGCGGTGGGTGACCACGTTGCTACATGTGTAACGTTTGGAACGGAAGACGTCCAAGGTCAGCTTGCGCCGGAGGCGCGAACAGCAGGTAGCCAGATGTGCAACGTCTGGAACAGCAGACCAAACAATCGTGGCGCGTTGGAGACGCGCCAAGAGATGGGTGTTCGCGGCGAGCGGTTCACTTGCATGAGCGACCCCATGGGAGCACTGCTGGCGCCTCCCCAAGGCGCCTTGGGGATTGGGGGATGATGTCTGCCCCAGACGTTTCACGTCGGGCTACCCTCTGGCGGCGTCTAACGACGCCGCGTCCCGAGATCGCTCCTGTATAGCGGTTTTCAAATGCCTTTACCCGGGGAGCGCCCGCCTTGCGGGCTAATGGACGCTGGAGTGTGCGCTGCCAGGGTAGATTGATTCGCAAACCGCTCTAAAAATTTCATGGTTCGTGGCGAGCGCGGAGCTGATGGGCGATTCCTGACTTTATCTTGGAGTGCGCCGGCAGAGCGAAGCGGCGACGGCGCTTTCTCCTTCGAAAAATAGCCCACGAAACCCACGAACCTCACCAAAGAATTGTATTTCGTTCGTGGCGAGCGCGGAGCTGATGGGCGATTCCTGTGAAAATCGCTGGGAGCACGCGCCTGCGGGGCGTGCCCGCTTCAGCCCACTTGCACGCGGGCGCTCCCAAGTTTTCGTGCTTCGTGGCGTGCAATTGCCTAGGGACGATTCCTTGAGGATGTGGCGCAGGCGTTCCCGCCGGTGCTACACGAGGGAATTTACTCCAGCACCAACACGTGCAGTTGCTTGGGTCCGTGCACGCCGAGCGTCAACGTCAACTCAATGTCTGCCGTGCGGCTGGGGCCTGTGATGAAAATCACATCGCTGCTGGACGGTGGGCGTTCGCTCTGCAGGATGAATTCAGCCACGCCGGGCAAAAGTTGATCAGCTTTGATGATCGCCAGATGAACCGGCGGCAGCAGCGAGACGAGTCGGCCTTCTGCCTTTCCAGTTCGCAACACTAACGTGCCGCTTTCGGCCAAGCCCGCATCAGCGCCAGTGATGCCGATGTCCGCTGTCATCAATTGACGCTTGTATTGATCCAGTCCATCGGATTGTCCTTCTGGAGGCAGCGAGATGATCTCGGCGCCCTCTTCGATCAGGAGGGCTTCTACCGCTAATGAATTGAGTATCGGCGCTGCCGAAAGGGCAACGCGCTGCACGTGATGACGCCGGACGACATCCCTGATGTACGCCTGAGCTTCGTCAGCATTCCGGGCGACGAGCACGTCCGCGCCCAGCATCGTCAGTTCATCGGCAAACCGGCGCAGCAAAGCTTCTCGGTCATTGTGCGATGACGATGATTGAAGGCCCTGAGCGGCCTCAGCATCTACTCCACAGATGCTTTTTGCTGCCGAGAATGCGGATAACGATGATTGAAGGCCCTGCGCAGCCTCAGCATCATGTGCGCTCGTCGAGGCACTCCGTCGAGCAGCCGCCAAGTGCTCGCACACCGATTGTAAAATTCCCTGCTTATCTCCATCACTCATAAATCATCCTCACCGCATGGTTCGCTGCTCACCGACGACGAATCACGAACCCCGAATCACGACCCACGAACCCCGAATCACGACCCACGAATCATGAATCACAGATCACGAATCACGCACTCCGGCTTCCCACCGCTCTCGAAACGAATGCGACGCCAGTGGCGGCAAGTCTCTATGTTTGGTCCATTGGGAGAACGGGTAGAGGGGCGCCCGCTGAATCGTTCCGTCGGCGACAAAAAATTTCTGTATCCAGCGAGCCAAGATCGTAGCCAGCCGATACCGCCTCTCACTCCGCATCGCGAACGCCCATACGGCCATTGCCGTGCGTTCTGACCAGGGCGGGCGAATCTGTTGGGCTGTAGGATTTTCCTTCACCTGATGTCGAAGCGCCAGCAGCAGCTTAGGGAAGTCAATGCGCACCGGACAGGCATCGCGACACGCGCCGCACAGTGATGAAGCAAACGGCAGCTCGCTCGCTCGACGCAAGCTCAGCAACTGAGGCGTCACGATCGCGCCAATTGGCCCGGAGTAGACCCATCCGTAGGCGTGGCCGCCGACCTTGCGATAGACCGGGCAGACGTTCAAACAAGCTCCACAATGAATACAGTAGAGGGCGCGGCGCAGCTCCGGGTCTCGCAGCATCGCCGAACGCCCATTGTCTACGATCACGACATGCAGCTCATCCGGGCCATCTGGCTCATGGGGCCGGCGTGGGCCGGTGATGAATGAGACGTAGGCCGACATTTTCTGACCGGTGGCGCTGCGCGGCAACAATCGCATGAAGACGGCCAAATCGGCAAATCGTGGGATGACCTTCTCCAGACCCATAATGGCCACGTGAACCCGCGGCAACGAGGTGCTCAGTCGAATATTGCCTTCATTTTCTACCAGCACAATTGTGCCTGTCTCGGCCACCGCAAAGTTGACGCCGGAAATGCCCATGCCTGCTTGATAGAATTTTTCTCGCAGCGTGCGCCGCGCCGTGCGCGTTAGCTCTTCGATGTCATCGGTCAGCGGGATATGGAGTTTTTCGGTGAATAATTCCGCCACCTGCTGCTTGCTCTTGTGAATCGCCGGCGCGATGATGTGCGATGGCGGTTCGTGGGCGAGCTGGATGATGTATTCACCCAGGTCCGTTTCCACTGGCGTCACGCCGGCTCGCTCCAACGCCTCGTTCAGTTCAATCTCTTCGGCCATCATGGACTTGCCTTTGACGGCCAACGTCACGCCGCGCTGCTTGGCCAGATGCACCACGTAGCGGCACGCTGCTTCAGCGTCGCGCGCCCAATAGACGTGTCCGCCCAATGCCACGACGCGTTCAGCAAACTGCTCCAAGTAGACATCCAATTGCTCAATCGTCTGTTTTTTGATTTGCTCGGCTTGCTCGCGCAGCCGCTCCCAATCCGGCGTGTGCGCCGCCGCCATTTGGCGTACTAGCATGAATTTGATCGTCGCGTTCTGGAGCGCGGCCTGCAACTGCCGATTGGCCAGCGCCACGCGCGTGTTTTCCTCGAATCGCTCGGTCGTGATCTGCATCAGTCCCCCATTGCTAACAGTTCAGCAAGGTGCATGAGCTTGATGCGGCCGTGATCTGCATCACTCCCCCATTGCCAACAGTTCAGCAAGGTGCATGGGCTTGATGCTGAGGCCGCGCCGGCTCAACACGCCGGCAAGCTGCATCAGACAACTGCTGTCACTGGCGACCACCACGTCGGCGTTGGTGCGCTTGATGCCTTCAATTTTATCGTGCGCCATCGCGCCGGACACATCGGCCAGTTTCACCGAAAACGTTCCGCCAAAACCACAGCATTGATCAGCGTTGTCCATCTCGACAAACTCAATATCGCGCACCGCCCGAATGAGCCGTCGTGGCTCATCCTTGATCCGCAGTTCTCTGAGCAGGTGGCAGGCATCATGATAGGTGACCCGACCGTGATACCGAGCGCCCACATCTTCGACGCCCAGCACATTGACGAGGAAGTCCGACAGCTCGTAAACCCGCGCCCCCACCTCACGGGCTTGGCGGGTCAGCGTCGGATCGTCTTTGAACAGCTCGCCGTAGTAGTGCTTGACCATGCTCACGCAGGAACCGGACGGAGCCACAATGTAGTCAGCCTCGGCAAAGATGTTCAAGAACCGCTTCGCCAACTCGTGCGCATACTGCCGATAGCCGGTGTTGAAAGCCGGTTGGCCACAGCAGGTTTGTCGCGGATCGAACGTCACTGTCACACCCAGTCGGCGCAGCACCTTGACCATGCTCTCGCCCACCGAAGGAAAGAAACTGTCAACCAAGCAGGTGATGAACAACGACACACGCATCCTGTTTATGAGCCTCTCCCAATGGCGCAGCGCAGGCGCCAGATGAACGACACCGGATGTTTGGCTGATTCAAGCGTCATCGGTGTTCAAAGCAAAAACCTATTGTATTTTAGATTCTAAAAATGCCAACGAGTCCGGCAGCGCCTCACGCACGATCATTAAATGTTCGCACGGCGCATATTCCTTGTATTGAAAACAGCATGGTTCGAGCCGATTGAAGGCATCGCGGGTATTACGGACAGTGGCGCGCAGCAATGCGAGCTCCTGAGCGCCGACGGCCAAGAAGACTGGTTTGTCTTTCAACGGCGCCAGTGAGGCATCGCTGCCCGCTGCATACACGGCGATGCCGGCAAACGCTGTAGGATTTTGCAATGCGGCGGCGAATGTTTGAAATCCGCCCATCGAATGGCCGATCAGCAGCACGCGGCTGCGGTCAACATTGAGATGAGCATAGGCCAGCTCCAGCGCCGCCCACACATGATCCAATTGGCTACCGGCGCGTGGAGCCAGCACGTACCAGCCTCGAGTGGCAGCTTCCGTAAGCACACGACCGAGTCCGTACCCTTCAAAGAAAAGATGTTCGTTGCCACCAGCGCCGTGCAGCGCAATGACCAGTGGACGCGGTCCCGACAGCATCGTAGCCGGCACAAAAAGCCGGAAGTAGTGGATCGTATCGTTCACGCGCGCGCTGACCCAGTGGTCGCCGGGTTGATTCTGCCACCATCGTCCGCCTTGCTGCCATTGAGCCACAGCATGCTCAGCCTGCGCCAGCAAGCGGCCAATCGGGTAATTGGTCTCTGGCGTGGCGCCGGCCAAGGTCTCTGACACAATCTGTAACCAGTGGCGCACCGACTGCCATTCAAAATCAGCGACCTGCTTCTGAAATGAAGCGAGCTGCGCTTCCAGTGACCGCAGCCGAGCTGCCGCGTGCGGCACGAGGCTCAACGGCTCGCGCCATTGCCGATGAACAGTTGCGCCTTCGACGATGTGCAATTCAATCTCGTACTCACCTTGCCCAAGACCACCAGTGGGCATGGTGAAGTCGGCTGGCACATTCAACGGCGCGATGACGCCCGTCGCCACGACGCGATCCTGCTGAAGCAGTGACCACCTTGCTTCCAGTGGTTGCCTTGCACGTGGCGTTGAATAAGCGGTGTGAAGCGTCCAGCGCGGTATCGCTTCTTGCGTTGGGTCAAGCAGGCGCGGACCGCGAATCACGAGCGCGTCGGCCAGTTGTCGCTCCGGCGATGGCGTGCCCTCTTGTTCGAGTCTGAAAATAGCTTGCGCGACCGAGCTGCACGTCTCGGCAAAACGATTGCGGAAAAAATTGGTGACCGCCTGTGTGATCGTTGGCACAGCCCGCGCGCGGGCTTCTTCGGAGTCTCTGGCTCGCTCCCATGCCGCATCCAATGCGATCAACTTCACAGCCAAGTCACGCCGCGTGGCGTCAGTGGTTTGGGCGACAGCGACGCTGCTCAAGCAGAACAAAATCACAACGGCACGAATGATAGATTGAGCAAATCCGGTGTGTCTCATAGTGACTCCTGGTGGTTCATTGATTTGAAGGCGGCATTGTAAAGCGTTGCAGTGAATCTATCAACATTGAGCTTGAGAAGCGTAGGAATTTAGTTGGTCAGTTTCAGCGCCACGGGGCTGCGTGTTGCTCACTGATTCTTGCTCGAGCTTGCCATGCGGTTTGGCTCACGACGATTCGCGGAGCAGGCACGGCTCAACACGTTGCGCCGGGGTTGAGTTGTTAAGTCGCTGGCTCGACGCTCCAACTTTTCCACGTTTTCGATTGACATTTTGAATGAGTGCTTTATAATGAGGGCAGCCCGGAAGATAATTCAGGATGTTTATAAGCGTGTTCGGCTCGTATCCAAATAACAATGCACATAAGTTAACAGGCTCCTTTTCTCTTGGAGTCGTGACCCGAACTCGTGTTGTGTCGGTGGAGAGAACTGATTGCCATCATACGCCTCGACAGTGCGTTGAATCGCCTCTATTTTGTAATCACCTTGCGCCTGTGAGTACGCGTTCGTCATAACTGCATCCAGCCCGGGACGTTTCGAGTATCATCGGTTTCGCAGCGCAGATTCTCAGCGCAGAAACCGACAGTGGTTACATTCAAAGCTGCGTCAGCCGCTTTGAATGAGAGGAGAACGGAGGATGTCATGAAGAATAGGGCTTCGCGTTACACAGTGGCGAGCATTCCGATGCTTTGCCTCGCTTCACTTCTGGTGCTGATTATCATTGGGCTTGGTGGTGGGACGCTGCCGACGGTGAGCAGCGCGCCACTTCAGGCCGGCCGATTCCTGTATGCCGCCAATAAGGACTCCAGGAATATCTCCATGATGCGCATTTTGGCGACCGGTGTACCCGTTTCGTTGGGCGCACCCATCAACGCTGGGCAAAAGCCGCATGCGTTGGTCCTGCATCCGAGCGGCCAATTTTTGTTTGTCGCTGATGAGCAAGCTGGCACGATTAATACATTTCGCGTGAATACGATCACCGGTGTGTTGTCGTCAGCCGGCTCTTATGCTGCGGGCAAACAGCCAATGGGTGTCATCGTCAATCCCAACGGCCAGTATCTGTATGCGAGCAATCACGGCAGCGACAATATCTCGATGTTCCGCATCAACACGGCGACGGGAGGATTGATTCCGATGGGCTCGGTCTCTGCCGGCAAACAGCCGTTGGGTCTGGCTATTCATCCATCGGGCCGGTTTGGTTTGGTGGCGAATAAAGGATCGAATAACCTCACTGGTTTTCGGATCAATCCGAGCACAGGGATTCTGACGCCGTATGGGAATCCGATCCCTGTGGGGGTCAATCCGACGTCGGTGGCTATTTCACCGTCTGGCACAATCGCAGTGGTGACAAACCAGCAATCCAACACCTTGTCGGTGTTCGCCGTATCGCCCTCGACACAGACGCTGACACCGATTGGCCCGCCTGTGCCGGTTGGCAATGGCCCGACATCGGTGACGTTGACGCCATCGGGCACGGCTCTCGTGGCCAATCAAAATTCGAATGATGTGACGGTGATCAGCGTCTCGCCTGGCGGCATCGCGCCGATTGGCTCCGTGCCGGTTGGCGGCAGTGGGCCGGTGTCGGTCTCGGTTGATCCAGGCGGCGGATTTGCTTACGTGGCGAATCAGAATTCGAATAACGTGAGCGTGATCTCGGTGTCGCCATTCGGCCAACCGATGTTTGTTGGGTCCGTGCCAGTTGGTTCGACGCCATCGTCGGTCATCGTCGCGCCCTGAGCAGCGCCCAATGAGTTTGCAGATCGGATTGGAGCGATTGATTCAGCATCGGTCTATTGTCGGCGATCCATCCGGAATCCTCTTTTTACTGATACCATCATTCAAGGTGCGGCTTCGGTAAGCCCGGCCGAACCGCCAGAGTCTTTGAAGGAGAAAAGGTCATGAAGCAAGTTCATATTCGGGCATTCAGCCTCTTACTAACTTTGTTCCTCAGTATTCCACTGGGCCTCTTCGCTTACGCTGACAGGAGCGACCTGTCAGGAGAAGCGACCGTCTCTGCCGATTCTTCATTCGATGTTCCTTATAGCGTGGCTCAGCACGGCGAAACTGAAACCATCACCGCGACCCTCCAGGGCGAATCGCTTGATGAAGCTGATACTCCCTTTCAAGCAAGCACCGAGTTGAGCGTGGATGATGGTTCGTTTGAAACGGCGCTCGGATTGAATCAACCCGGCACAATCTACCTGATCAACCGATTGCGTCCACCCAGCTATCCGGCCACGCTCGTGCAACTGCGCATTCCGTTTCGCACCAACGATAACTTGACGGTTGGCTCATCCATTACGCTGTTGGTCGGCACAAACCCTGACGGCGATGCCGACATTGATGGGACGTCGTTTCAGCAGTTCAGTGGCACAATCCAAAGTCTCGGCCAGTTCAACCTCTACAATACACCGGCTGTGACGATCAATGCCGGCGATTTCGTCGTTGGCTTTCGCATGACGATTCCGGCAAACGTCTTCCCCGGCGCGCTGGACACGTCATCGCCGTCGCGTCGGTCGTATGCTTCGACCAACGGGGTGAATTTCACGCTCGTGGATGACATCAACAATAACGTGCCGGATGGTGATCTTGGTATTCGAGCGATTGTCAATTTGCAAACGTCGTCTGCGCAAACGGGCGCGTTGCTGGCTTCTTACGTTTCCAACAACGATACCGGGACCGGCGATCTGACTACCATCCGCGACCTCACAACCGGTCAGTTGGGCACTACCATCTTGACCCAAGGCAACAATGCCGAAGTAGTGGTCGCGCCCAATGGCCAATATGCGCTGGCGCTGCCCACTGGCAATGGCGATTCGGTCTCAATCATCACCGGATTAAATCAACCTAATCCGGTAGAGAGTCGTGTCTTGCCCATCGGCAATACGCCGAATGCAGCAGCCATCACACCCGACAGCAGCACCGCGATTGTATTCAATGCGTTCACCAATCCGGTGTCGTACCGCATCATCAGCAATTTGCCCTTTAATCCATCTGTATCGCCACTGTTCACCATTCCCAATACAGTCACCGGAAACAATTCGGGCGTCGAAGATGTGGCGTTGTCGCCATCGGGTGATACGGCAATCGTTTCGCTGTTTGACGATGATGAGGTCGCCATCATTGACGGCATTCGCAGCGGATCGCCGTTTGTCCGAGGCCGCGTGGACGTCAGAGATGGACCGAATGGCGTGGCATTTGGTCCTGATGGCAACACCGCCTTCGTCGCCTGTTCGCTCGACGACAGTATTTGCGTCGTTTCCGGCTTGCGGCAGGGCGTTCAACCGTTCTTTGTTCGCCGCATCCGCGATAATGTTCGCGATACGCCGCAGGCCATCGCGCTCGTGCCGGGACGCTCGCGGATCATCGTGACCAACACCGGCGATAATAGCGTGTCCATTTTCAGGATCGTGGGCAATGGCGATGATTTGCAGCATGTCCAGAGACTCTCGGTAGGTTCTGCGCCCGCCGGCTTAGATGTATCTCAGGATGGCAGCGCGGCGCTAGTGGCCAATGCCAATAGCCGGACTGTCTCCGTGCTACGCGGCATTGATACATCAAGCCCTTATGTCGCTGCCACGCTGGGCGGTTCGTCACCATGGGATACGGCTGTGTTTGCTGAACGCTCTATTGCGTTCGTGAGTGGCGTCACCGGCACAGGTGGCGGGATTCTGGATGTTTCAACGACCTCGTTGACATTCAATACTCAGGTCGGCGATACCACGCCTCCTTCGCAACAGTTCCTCGTGCGTAACACAGGCAACAGCGCGTTCTCATACTCGATCAGCAACAACAATCCAAGCCTGGTCACGCTCTCGCCCGATAGCGGCTTCCTGCAACCCGGTCAGTCCAACGTCATCACTGTGTTTGTCACGCCGCCAACATCTGCTGGGACGCGGCAAGCGGTGTTGACGGTGAGCGCGCCGGGGGCGCAGAACAGCCCGCGAACGGTGACAGTGATAGTGAACACGACAGGGGCGCCGGCCATTTTGGATGTTTCGCCCACATCGTTGACGTTCAACACGCAAGTTGGTGGTGGGAATCCGCCAGCGCAGAGCTTTTTGGTGAGAAACATTGGCAGCGGATCGTTCACCTACTCGATCAGCAACAGCGATCCGAGTTTGGTTAGTTTCTCGCCGAGCAGTGGGACAGTGTTTGGCGGACAATCGCAAACGGTGACGGTGTTTGTGAGCAATCCGAATCAGGCTGGGACGCGGCAAGCGGTGTTGACGGTGAGCGCGCCGGGTGCGCAGAACAGTCCGCGGACAGTGACAGTGATAGTGAACACGACAGGGGCGCCGGCCATTTTGGATGTTTCGCCCACATCGTTGACGTTCAACACGCAGGTCGGAGACACGACGCCGGTCTCGCAAACGTTCTTGGTGAGGAACATCGGCAGCGGGTCATTTTTCTATAGCATCAGCAATAGCAATCCGGGATTGGTTTCGATCTCGCCTGATAGCGGAACCGTATTTGGCGGACAGCAACAAACTGTGACTGTCTTTGTCACGCCGCCGACCACAGCGGGCACGCGCCAGGCGACCTTGACGATCAACGCGCCGGGGGCGCAGAATAGCCCGCGCACTGTGATTGTGACGGTCAATACAACTTCTGCGCCGGCTGTTTTGAATGTATTCCCCAGCTCGTTGACATTTGTGGCGGTTGTCGGTCAGGGGAATCCGCCGCCGCAGCCGATTACGGTGCAAAACACCGGCGGCGGCTCGCTGACATTCACCATCACCACGAGTGGCGCGCCTGTGAGCGTGGCGGAATCGAGTGGGACGTTGCTGGCCGGTCAGTCACGGTCGGTGCCTGTCTCGGTGATCAACCCGAACACGCCGGGCACGACCACGTCGCAACTGATCGTCAGCGCGCCGGGCGCGCAGAACAGTCCGTTTATTGTCAACATCACGATCATCACCAATCCTGGTGGCGGCATTGATCCCAACGAACCGAACAACAATCCGCAATCGGCCACGTTGTTGAATGTGCCATCATCGGGTCAATCGCTCTCGATCACCGGCGCCGGCACGCCTGATGATCTGGGCACGAATTTGATTCAGCTCATTCAGGAGTGCGGCAACGATGGATTGATTCAAGATTGGTTCCGCTTGAACGTCTTCCAGCGCGATGCCTTCCGCTTCACGCTGAGTTCACCGACGTCGAGCGCGGATTTCGATCTGTATCTCTTCCAGGAGGTCAACAATCCGGCCACGTTCCCTGATGGCGTGCAATTGATGAGCAGTTCGACGCTCGCTGCTGGCCAGCAAGATGTGATTGGCTCGCGCGTGTTGGAGCCGGGCACCTACTTCCTCGGCGTGCGGCGCGTGCGTCGCAATGATAGCAGCGACTTCCAATCGGCTAATTACACGCTCACCGTCGCGCGCAGTCAGTCACCGGAGCTGCACGTCATTGAGGATGTCGCTTGTGTTGGCTTCCGCGTGGATGACGACTCAACGAATAATTACTACGTCGTCAACCGCGTGCGGCCGACCAGTTATCCGGCGCGGCTGGAGGCGATCTCGGCGCTCTTCTTCCCGCATGAGGGGCGACCGTCGCCCAGTGGCCGAACCGTGCGCATGATTGCGTTTATTGATCCCAGCGGCAGTGGCACGCCTCCAGCGAATCCGTCGCTGGTGGTGAACCAACTGCTGACGATCAGTCTGCCGGGCGATGGTCGAGGTCGGTTCAATACGCTCAATCTCGGCAGCAGCGGCCCGGTGATCAATTCAGGTGATTTTTACGTCGGCTACATTGTGGACACGAATAACGGCATCTTCCCCGATGCTGGTCGCGTGCTCAATCAGAGCCTGCGCTCATTCGTTTCTACAAACAACGGACAGACGTACCAAATTCTCAACATCGAGGATCCGAGCACCGGGCGATTGTTCAACGTGGCCATCCGCGCGACGGTGAATACGCGCCCGTTTGGCAAAGCATCAGCGGAAGCGCCAAGCGAGCTTTCTGGTCGTGATGGCATTGAAGCGGCTTTGCCGCGAAACCTCTCGGTGAATGTGCAGCAGTAATCACGTATGGGCGTGTGGGCGGACGAGCCAGTAGCGTTCCATCCACACGCCCATGCACGGGGTCAAGGTCGGTGGGCGTGTGACGGAGGACACTTCGTGCATGCGCCCACACGTCCGGTCTTGTGAGAAATAGCCCATGCGCAGAAGCACGCGACGGAGCAAGAAAACGGGATTCGTCGGTGGCGTTCGTATGTCTCGTGGGCTCTTTTTAAGGGAATCGCCCATGAGCTCCGCGCTCACCACGAACGATGAAAATACAATTCTTTCGTGAGGTTCGTGTGTTTCGTGGGCTCTTTTTATAGGGAGGAACAAACATGAAGAAGAACCGACCAGTAAACTGCATCCTGACGCTGGTCGTTGGGGCTTGCTTAGGCTTGTCAAGTTTGACAGGGCATCTCGTCAATGGGTTGAGCACGTCGGCTGCTTCACCGCAAACGGAGAAATATGCTGTGGCAGCCAACGCGATCACTGCCGTGGCTGATGAGTCGGACACGCCCGCTCAATTCACGGAGTTATTTGTTGATGACGGCACATACGAAACGGCGCTAGGCGCAAATCAGCCAGCGACGCTCTCCTTTGTCAATCGGCTGCAACCGCCCAGTTATCCGGCGACGCTCTCGCAACTGCGCATCTTCTTTCGCATTGGCGATAACCTGACACAGGGGGCTGCAATCACATTGCTGACCGGCGCCAATCCCGACGGTGATGCCAACATTGATAACACACCGTTTACGCAAACGCCGGCCACCATCGGCGCGCTCGGCCAATTTAATAGCTACAACGTGCCGGCGCTGACGATCAACTCTGGCGATTTCGTCGTTGGATTCCGCATTACTATTGCGGCCAACGTGTTCCCCGGCGCATTGGATACAACGCCGCCGTCCAATCGCCGATCTTACGTGTCTACCAATGGTATCAATTTCACTATCGTGGATGACATCGGTGGCGGAGTTCCCGCTGGAGATTTCGGTATTCGCGCCATCGTCAATTTTCAACAACCCAGCTTGAGCGTCTCGCCCACCACGCTCACGTTCAATGTGACGGCTGGCGGCCCGCCGCAATCGCAGAATTTCACCGTCCAGAATGTGGGCAGCGGTAGCATGAACTTCACCGTCTCGAGCAGCGACACCAGCTTAGCGACCGTCTCCCCGACGGCCGGAACATTAACGGCACTACAATCAACCGTCATCACGGTGTTTGTCATTCCGCCCAGTCAACCCGGCACACGACAGGCGTTGATCACAGTGAGCGCCCCGGGCGCGCAAAACAGCCCGCAGACAGTGACCGTGATCGTCAACGCGAGCGGTCCGCCAGGGATTCTGAACGTGTCACCTACATCGCTCGTGTTCAACACGTTTGTTGGCGATACAACGCCGCCATCGCAATCGGTGACAGTGCAAAACACCGGCGGCAGCGCGTTCACCTATCTGGTGAGCACGAATGACGCGAGCTTGATCAGCTTCACACCCACGATGGGCACGCTGGCTGCTGGTCAATCCAGTACGCTGACCATTTTTGTGACGCCGCCGGGCGTGGCCGGCACACGTCAGGCCACGGTCACGATCAACGCGCCGGGCGCGCAAAACAGCCCGCAGAACGTCAACGTGACCGTGCAAACGCAGTTGGCCATCGTGAACGAGAGCGAGCCCAACAATGATCCGCCAGCGGCCAATCTGTTGCCGGTGCCGGGGCGAGGTCAGACGTTAACCGTGAATGGAAATGCGCGACCGGGTGATGCCGGATCGGATACTAACCAGATTGATAACGAATGCATGCGTGATGATCTGGTACATGATTGGTTCCGATTGAATGTGGCGCAGCGTGACAATTTCCAATTCACATTGAATTTTGGCCAAGCTGACGTGGACTACAACCTCTACCTGTTCCAGCAATCGAATGATCTGACGCTGTTCCCTGAAGGCGTGCAGTTGCTGGCAGCGGCTACAACCGACACGGGGCAATCGGAAGTGATCGGCCCGCGCGTGTTGGAAGCAGGCGTCTATTTCATCGGCGTCTCGCGTGTGCGGCGCGGCCTGTTCGATGTGCAACGGGTGGATTACAGCTTGCGCATTTCACGCGGCTTGTCGCGCGAGTTGCATGTCATCGAGGATGTGGCTTGTGTTGGCCGGCTGATTGATGTGGCGGGCAGCGTGTTTGTCGTCAATCGCGTGCAGCCGACGGCCTATCCGGCGCGGCTGGAAGAGATCAGCATCTTCTTGGCGCAGCATCCGGGGCGACCCTCGCCCAGTGGCCGACCGGTTCGGATCATTGCCTTCGTTGATCCGGCTGGCGGCAACACGCCGCCGGTCAATCCGCCGTTGGTCGTTGATCGGACGATTCTGGCCAGCGTCCCCGCCAATCAGGGTGTCTTCAACACGCTCACGCTGGGCAGTGGCGGCCCGGTGATTAACTCCGGTGTGTTTTATGTCGGCTTTGTCGCTGACCCGGCCAACGGGATTTATCCGGATGGCGGCCGCGCGCTCAATCCGGCCATTCGCTCGTTCCTGTCGTTCAACGGTCAGACGTACCAACTTTCTACAATCCAGGATGGAGCAGGACGATTCTTCAACGTCGGCATTCGACCTGTGATCAATACGCGCCCGTTCGGCAAGACGAGCGAACCGGTTGAACAAGAGAAGCTGGAAAGGATTCGCCCGCGAGTCGTTCCAATTGAGTAAACGCAGCAGACCGAGACCCAGGGCCCCTTGACAAAATTTCAGTCTTGAGTTTTGGGTCTTGAGTCTCGGTTGTTCTTGATTTATTCTTATGCACCCGCACTGAGCTGATGTTGATTGAGGGGGGAGTGACAGTGGTGACTTCAATGGGTATCAGTTCAGGCACTCACTAGGAGGACGTTATGAAGCAATCGGTCATCTCACGTAATCGGTTTCTCATCATTCTCGGATGTTTCTTGCTTGTTGGGTTGACGGTGCTTGGTGGAAGCTACAGTGCACCGCCGCCACCACCGCCAGCTCAACTGACGCCTGACGGTCAATTCGCTTTCGTGAGCAACAATGGCTCGTCAGATGTCTCCATCTATACGGTCAACAGCAACGGGTCTTTGCAACCGGCTGGAACTGTACCTGCCGGCTCTGGACCACAGGGCATTGCCGTCGGACCGGCGATGCAGCCGTCGCCTTATGCCATCAGCGGCCAGCCGGTTTATGTGGTCAATGAGAACAACAACTCGGTGGGCATCTACACCGTCAACCCGTCATCTGGTCAACTGACGCCGGTCGGCACAGTGGATACAGGCGGCAATCCGCAAGCCGTGGCCATTGATAACAGCGGGCACATGGCTATTGTGGCCAATACGGGATCGAATACGGCGACGGTCTACGCCGTCAGCCCAACCAATGGGAATTTGACGCCGATGCAGACCGTGCCGACAGGGCAAAATCCTACGGCTGTGACCATCAATGACATGAATAATCAAGTCTATGTCGCCAATAGCGGCTCGAGCAACATCAGCGTCTATAGCATGGACATGAGCAGCGGCACGGTCAATCCGGTTGGCACGGTGAGCATGCCGCCGGGCGCTGGCCCGCCTAGCTCCATTGATGTGCTGCCCAGCGGAAATGTGGCCGTGGCGACCAGTCCCTCGACAAACAACATGAGCGTGTTTCTGGTTCCACAGAATCCGGCCGTTCCGCTGATTCCACTGGCTGCTATACCAGCGGGCAATGGTCCGACCTCGATTGACATCGGTCCAGACGGCGTGGCCGCCGTGACGCTCACAGGCGGATCAGGAAAACAACCACTGGGATTGGTGGCGCTCTTCCAGATTTCACGGACAGGAACCGTGACACCGCGTGGCATCGCTCTGACTCAAGGGAGCGGCCCGGCCGGCGTGGCATTTGATCCGAAAGGATTTTTCCACGTGACCAACAGCCAGTCCAATACAATTTCGTCGTTTGCCGTGATGCCCGGCAGTGGCGCAATGTTTCTGGGAACAAGACCGACGGGCCGGTCGCCTAAGGGCGTTGCCTTGGCCCTTCGTCGCAACTAGCATTGGATCAGTTTTTGGATTGCTTCAGCTCAATCGAGCAGCGAGCTGGCAATCCAAAAACTCGTGATCACGATGGAAAACGAAAGTTCTCGTGCGGGCGCTAGTGGCCCGAGTCGCCTGCACGGACATGAACAAATCTCAGGAGGAGACAAGATCGTGAAGCACATTCGTACTCATCAAGCACTCGGTTATTTCCTTGCCATTATCATAGGAATTCCGTTAGGGCTATTCACACTAGGACAACCAGGCATGACGCAGCGGCTGGCAGCCCACGCCGATTCATTACAACAAGAGATCGCCGTTGATGACTCGGGCGTGGTCGAATATGACGATCAATTGTCGGTCGCTGATGGTGAGCTGGATGCGGTTGCCAGCGTTGCTCAAACCACGGAGCTGAGCGTGGACGACGGCTCGTTTGAAACATCGCTGGGATTGAACAGCCCCGGAACAACCTACTTCGTCAATCGGCTGCGACCGCCGAGCTATCCGGCTACGTTGTCGCAGATCAGAATCTTTTGGCGGTCCGCGCAAGGCATCTCGGTCAACCTGCCGGTGACGTTGCTTGTTGGCACCAATCCTGACGGTGACGAAAACATCAACGGAACTACGTTTCAGCAAACCAACGCCACGATTCAATCGCTCGGTTCGTTCAACAACTATTCGGTGCCGAGCGTGACCATCAACTCTGGCGATTTCGTTGTAGGATTTCGCGTGCAGTTTAATTCGCCAACGTTCGCCGGCGCTACCGATACCAGCCCAACATCGAACCGCCGGTCCTATTTCTCCACTGATCCTGCCGGCGCGACGTTCACCTTGACCGAAACCATTCCCAATATCGGCGGCGGCAATCTGGGCATTCGCGCCATCGTCACCGTGCAACAACAACCGAGCGGCGGCGTGGACGCCCTTGTTGCTTCCTACATTGATCCGAATCGCGGCGACAACGGCACGGGTGATCTAACCAGCATCTTGAATATCGCCACGACGCCAACAATCGGCAGCAGCATCGCCACACAAGGCAATAATGCCGAAGTCGTCATCGCGCCGAACGGTCAATACGCCATCGCCTATCCCACCGGCGCGGGTGATTCAGTCACGATCATTAACAATTTGCAATCGAATCCGGCACAAGGCCAGACGATTCAAACCGGCAACACGCCCAATGCCGTTGTGATCACACCCGACAGCAGCACTGCCATTGTGTTCAATGCGTTGAGTTCGCCGGTCACCTATCGCATCATCCAAGGTTTGCCCAGTTCACCGGCCGTATCAGGAACGTTTTCCATCACAGGCGCGAATAACACGGTGGCTGAAGATGCCGCTATCTCGCCAGCCGGCACGACTGTGCTCGTCTCACTATTCAATTCAAATCGGGTGGTCATCCTCGGCGGTTTTCCTGGCGCGCCCACATTGCGCGGCACGATTGACACCGATCAAGGACCCAATGGCATCGCGTTCACACCCGATGGCAATACGGCATTTGTGGCGAACACGCTTGGCAACAGTATTGAGGTCATCTCCGGGTTGTTGCCCGGTAATGTCCCATTCGGCGCAAACCGCGTGTTCACCGGCGTCGGCCCCAATCCGCAGGCGATCGCTTTAACACCTGACGGAACCAAGGCGCTGGTGACAAACACGGGCGGCAATACCGTCTCGGTTTTTCAGGTCAGCGGCACGAATTTGACCTTATTGCAAAACCTGACCGTCGGTCAATCGCCTGCTGGATTGTCCATCTCATCCGACGGGCAGATCGCGCTCGTGGCCAATGCCGGCAGCAACACGGTTTCAGTCATTCGCGGATTGAATACGCCAAATCCGTTTGTCGCCCAAACACTCGGACCGGCGCAATCCTTGGATACGGCTACATTCGCCGAGCGCTCCGTTGCGTTAGTTCCAAGTGGCGCGCCGCCGCCACAAGCGCCGGATTTCGTCGTGGAAAACCTGAGCATCAGTCCAACCAGCGCAGCGCCCGGAGCTAACGTCACAGTTAATTTCACCATTCGCAATCAGGGGAATGCGACAGCCGGCAGCGCTACCCACACCATTGTGCTGTCACCGGACAACAACATCACCACTGGCGATCAATTGTTATTGAGCGTAGCGACGCCGGCACTGGCGGCAGGCGCGGCGCAGGCATTTTCGCAGACAGTGACGATTCCTGGGAGCGCGGCAGCCGGGACGCAGTTCATCGGTGTGATCGCGGATGCGCCGAACGCGGTGGCCGAATCGAACGAAGGGAACAACACGGCAGCGACGCCGATCACGATTGTGGCGCTGCAACCTGATCTGATCGTGCAGAACCTCAGTGTGAGTCCGACGACGGCCAACGCTGGATCGAACGTGACGGTGAGTTTCACGATTCGGAATCAGGGCAGTGCGTCGGCAGCTTCGACGAGTCACAACATCGTGTTGTCGGTGGATAACGTGATCACCGGTGCTGATCAGGTGTTGTTGAGTGTGGCGACGCCTGTGCTGGCGGCTGGTGCGCAGCAAGCGTTCACGCAGGTGGTGACGATTCCTGCTGGAGCGGCAGCGGGGACGCAGTTCATCGGTGTGATCGCGGATGCGCCGAACACAGTGACAGAGTCCGACGAAGGGAACAACACGGCTGCGACGCCGATCACGATTGTGGCGCTGCAACCTGATCTGATTGTGCAGAACCTCAGTGTGAGTCCGACGACGGTGAGTGCTGGGTCGAGCGTGACGGTGAGTTTCACGATTCGGAATCAGGGCAGTGCGTCGGCGGCTTCGACGAGTCACAACATCGTGTTGTCGGTGGATAACGTGATCACCGGCGCTGATCAGGTGTTGTTGAGTGTGGCGACGCCTGTGCTGGCGGCTGGTGCGCAGCAAGCGTTCACGCAGGTGGTGACGATTCCTGCTGGAGCGACAGCGGGGACGCAGTTCATCGGTGTGATCGCGGATGCGCCGAACGCGGTGGCCGAATCGAACGAAGGGAACAACACGGCAGCAACGCCGATCACGATTGTGGCGGCGCAGCCCGATCTGATCGTGCAGAACCTCAGTGTAAGTCCGACGACGATGACTGCTGGGTCGAACGTGACGGTGAGTTTCACGATTCGGAATCAGGGCAGTGCGTCGGC